>DASXFM010000351.1:0-9287 GCA_036489615.1 Verrucomicrobiia bacterium
TTTATCTCGCGTTTGATCTTTTTATCGTACAGCCTTTCAAGCATGTCTTTGAGTTTCTCTGGTTCGAGGCTGATTGTGGTTTGAAATGCAAAGTCATTGGTCTGGACCACACCAAGGTCCTCGAACATTAGACGAAATAAAAATTGTCTCTCTTCAAGGCTGGAGACATAATCATCAAAAAGCTCGGTGTCCGATTGCGGGCTGCGAGGTTGGAGGATATCGCCGTTCGTCGCGTTTAATGTTTTATCTACCTCTTCCGCCCAGTCAGTCTGCAGGTTGGCCAGGGCTGCTTTGTCAATTCGATTGGTTGCGGCGTTCAAAAGTTGAACCAGCGAAGCGTTCAGGGCCGGGCTCCGCGCCATGTGGATAAACCGTGCTGACACGGTTTGATAGTAGGCATCAGCGAAATTCGTCAGTTCAGGAAAGGGGAGATTGCCATCCTCAAATTTCTGGATAATCGAGTCAACCGAGTTGCGGAGATTATCCGGAAGGGCAGCCTGTTCTTGTTGAATGGCTGCAGTACCGCCGCTGCCGAGCACATTGGTAAGGCCCATGAGGAGAAAATACCGGTCTTGGGGAGATATCATGCCATTTGAATTGGCGATGGCTTGGGCGCTCGCGTCTGCCACTAGAGCAAGCTGCATCAACGCGCGGCTTTCTGACTGATTCAGCCATTGCGTCGCGTCAGACGAGTTCTGATCGAGTTTTCCACTATCCAGCGAAAGCGGAATAATTTTCGCAACATCATATAAAACCTTGGCTGTATTCCTTCGATTATCCACCGCCTGAATCTCATTGCTTGCAAGTTCAACGAACTCCTCAGCCGTCAAGTTGGTAAGAGTTTTTCCCAGGGGGGCAGCGGCATTGGTAATTCTTTTTAGAAAATCCGCAAACTGGGTCACCCTGCCTGCAAGCACATTGCTTAGACCGGGCGATGGGGGGGCGAAGATGTTTAATAGCTGTTGGGCTTGATCGGCCTGAACTGCCAGGTTGTGCGGCAGGTCAGTCGACGGAAAATTCCATGCATCGTTTGTTGAATCCGCTCGACTTGAGACGGACAGCAGGCAAATGCACATCGCCACCACATAATGAAATACCCGGCTAATCTGATTTTCCTTGTTCATTTAAGCCTTTCTTTCTAAATAGCTTCTGACACGTTCCAGGCCAACACGAAAGAGTCGCCGGTGCTGGCGTATCCATTTGTGTTTCTCTTTACTGGAATGGGATCTCAAAGAACCCTGACACCGGGAATTTTTCGTTGCGGTGCAGTTGCCGTCAAGAAATAACGAACGATTCGACAGCCATAAGAGGCAGTTGGCGCGGATGCTCCACCGTTTTGACCGACGGTGATTGCGTCTGGTTTCCCATCTCAGCGAAACGCGTGCGGAATCCCAAAAATCGCCTTCCACCTTCCACCCCCCTCTGACCTGCGGTGATTCTGTCCGGTTTCTAACTTCGTCAGTTCCAATAACGTTAACCGTATTGATTTTATTGGGTTTTTCGAGGCCATTTTTTGGAACTATTGGAACTGCATTCCGGACATAATTCGCCATTCCGGACATGGACATTGCGCTGTTTTCTGTCGTAAGTGGTTGATTTTTCGCCTATTTCCGCTTGTTTGCGCTTAATTCGCCCATTCCGGACATAATTGCCGCGTAGACTCAGCAACGGGGAAAGTGGTGCCAGCGGCAGGAATTGAACCTGCGACCAAAGGCTTATGAGTCCTCTGCTCTACCCCTGAGCTACGCTGGCAAAACAACCGGGAAGCCGACGTTTCGCCTCCAATTGTCTCATGGATAGTATGCCTTTATTGAGAGGCCGGGCAAGCAATTTCAAAGACTCGAGCGTTCCTCATCGTTCGTTGCGCCGCTTCCAATTCAGGTTTTGCCTTTGAAAACCTGGAGAAATGATTCCAGATAGGAAAAAAACACGTCCACGCCGTATCCCACCAGGAAAGCAATGGCCAGTGGTGAAACTGAAATCTCCTGCGCCAGGGTGACGTTGAAAAGCCCGACGACTGCGCCGCAAATACCGGCGACGATAAAATGGGCGGAGTCGGATGACGAAGTCACAAAGGTTCTGGCCGCCATTCGTTGTTCATACTTTCGTAGAAAATAAGCGCAAGTGCCAAAGAGGGCATAGCATACGGGCAGAATGCACGTCAAAACGGCGCCATAGTACAACGACACGTCATTGACCACGGTCTGGGCGAATGTTCGGACGTGCTGATAAAGGAAAGTGCGTCCTTGTTCCGCCTGCCAATAATTCGGCAATCCTATGGGCAACTGGAATTCCACGTGGTTGGTTTGCGAATTCGTATTGATTTGTTCGAGATAATACTCTTTTCCAGAACCAAATATAAATCTATTCAGTTGTTTGGAGCGCGAATCGATCTCGCGGATATTGGAAGCATAGGTCTGAAGCTGGGTAATCAAATCAATCGCGCTGATCCCGGCGGGCGGCTGTGATGGATCCTTCATCGCCGCCCCGGACGAATTGGTGTCGCCGAGTTCCGACCGAAGAGTTGCGGCGAGTTGATTCGATTCATCAATTTTTGCGTTAATGTTTTTTGAGAGAGCCGTGGTAATAAAGCTCGAAACCGAGAAAACGAGAATGACGACGGCGAGGACAATGGACAACCTCACGTATTTCTTTAAAACACGCTGGGACTCTTCTTCGCTGGCGCATTCCCCCAGGCTTTCTACGGTCACGGGTTTTAGCCGGGCGGAGAGTTGGGCGAGCGCCTGGAGCAGGTCAGCGACCATCCGTTCATCGCACGCGGCAGGGCCAACGGCCGAGGCCCGCAAGACTTTTTCGCGAATCCCGGCATCAATTTCAACGCCGGTTTCAGCCGCATATTTGAGCAGCGTTTCAGCGCCTTTCAGGGAATCAGAGACGTATTGGGGCGGCGCGGCAAACCTGGGAACGATGGGGCGGCCCTCTGCCACGGCCGCCTCGGTGGATTTCGCATCGTTATGCACGTCGGCTTTGAATTAGAAATGTTCTGAGCCTGTCTCTTTTTGTTCTCGGCGGTTCGGCCGCGTTTGGCCATGGACCATGGCTGTCTTTCGAGAAGACGCCACACAAAGTAATTCAGAACGCGGTGTTTACGCCGCAAGCAAAGGCGCTATTTTTTATCCTGATGCGCCGGCACGTCGATTGGACGTCGGGCGGGCGCGACTGGCCTTTGGTTGTGCCTGTGCACTGGCCGTAACGGCCGCCTGTAACGCGGTTTGTAATAGTGTCGCGTTCACGCTGCCCAACCCCGTGCATGCGTTCCAACCCGCGCTCACCGGATAGCCCCTGACGCCGGCAAAAGAATTATTCTGGGGGCCCGGCGGGCTGACAATGCCGCGAAAGGCATTCTTGGCCGAGTTGTAGAGGATTGGGTTGATGAAACCAACTGCATGACCGAGGTTTGAATTGATGCGGGCGATCAGTCCGGCATACAGGGGGGCAACGGCGCTGGTGCCGCCAATGGGTTCCTCTTTGCCGTTAATGAATTGGGGATAACCGCTATAAGGACTCGCATTGCCGGAAATATCCGGGACGCCCCGACCAGCCGTGTTGGTGCCGATCCGTTTGGGAATGCCTGCATTTTTCTGATAAGTGGGAACAGGAAAACGCGCACTCACGCCACCGCCGCCTGCGCCGCCGGCCTGGCCGTCGTTCCACGCGTACTCGTCAAAGGTTGCGCCGTTAATGTTGCCTACCGTAGTGCCGCCGCAAGAAATGACCCACGGCTCGGTGGACGGATAGCTGGTTTGCGCCTGTGTTTGGCTTTCTACGTAAGCGCCGCTGTCGCCGGAAGAAACGAGCACGGTAATGTTGAGATTGGCCGCGTCCTGAAACAACTGGTCCAACTGGGTATATACCTGGTCGGAAAAACTCTGGGCAGATTTGTCGTCCGCTCCCCAACCGTAACTGATGGAGATAATCGTCGGTTGCGGATCGCCGGGGTTTGGATGAACCATGCGCTGAATGGCATGAAGAATATTCTGCGGGGTCTCGCCGGTGAAATATACGGCGATTTCAGCCGCCGGGGCGATCGCGGCGGCAATCGTGATGTCCAGTCCCGTCTCGCCGTCAGAGGACCCGGAATTACTGACGCCATCGACGGAAACGTCAATCGGCGATGGCGTTTCCAGGTCTCCGCCAAAGGCCTGGATCGTCTTAGCCAGGTCTGCGGGCGCATAGCCGGGCGGGCCTTCACTGGTTTGCATCTCGTAGATTCCGATCGTCTGGCCGGCGCCATCGCCGGGCGGGAAACTATAAATATCGGCGATTTGCTGCGGCGTAACCGGCACGGTGTTTGGAGGGTTCATCGAATTTCCCTGCCGTGCGGCGTAGTGTTTTGCAGGCACCGGACGCTCGTGAAGGCCAATGACGGCCTCGACGACCCTGGCAATAGGCCCGGGGACATGAACCGGGCCGGCGTGGCTCCGATATTTGCCGCGCGCAAATGAATAGTCGGTCATTTTCACAGCAAAAGCCTTGTTCATAGCGCCCACGGAACCGCTTACTACGACAGACCGTCGGGCTATGTTGTTCTCCAGAATCTTCAAGCCATGCGATTCGGCGAAACCGGCGACCGTGTTCATTTCTTCCGGGTCGGCCCCATGCGCATCGGCAAATTGCTCGCGTGCATCTGCGTGGCCGTTAACAGAAAGCATGGTCGAAAAATCTTTGATTTCTTTTAATTTCGGACCGTCGGGCCGTCGCCGCAACACCAGTGTGACGGTAGCTTTTTCTTTTTCCGAAGTGGGTTTTAGAACTTTGTCTCCCTTGGGAAGGGAATGCTCGCTGCCTTTCAACGCTTTATAGCCAGATGGTAATTTCATAGATCGCCTCGAAGTTTGTGCTCCACAGAAAGAGCCATTTTCCTTTGTTGATTATGCCATAATTCTAACCTGGCGCCCCCCCTAACAACGGCGACGCCCTCCTAACTTTAGATGTGCGCAGCTTGTCATCGCAAAAGCAAGAAAAAAGTAGATAAATTGCTGATTGAGATGGAAAATTCTGATAATGAAGATCCTATGAAACTTCTGGTTAACGTTACGGAAGGTTTCTTAGTCCAAAAGCTCAGGCAACTTTAGGCGCCAGTCTCTTTAACGGGGGAACCAATGTGAAAAATACGATCGCCGTGAATATGGGCGCGATGAAAAGCCACGCGATAAGTCCCTGTAGTTGGCAAATCCCGAATTCCTGCAGGAATTTCAACGGCGATTCGTGAAAAGTCTGGATCAGCTGAGGAAGGGAAAATCCCATTTGGGGCGCGTGCGTCATCCATTCGCCGATGCGAACAAAGCCCAATAACAACGCCAATTGCAATGGATAAACCAGCCAGTTCACCAGTTGAATAATCGGTTGATTCAATCTGAGCCGGACGGCCGCCATGGCGCAAAGCGCGGTCGTTATGCCCAATACAGGAATGACGCCGAGGCTGATTCCCAGCGCAATGCTCAAAGCAACTTTCTGGGGAGTAACACCTTGCACTAATTGGGCGACAATCGGCGCAACGATGCGTTCCCGCCAAAAATTCATCAATGAGCCTGGTGACATTGACATATCCGATTTCTTTATCGGATAAAAACGGTCCGCGGGGAAATGCAAAATTGTTACAAGCGTGTGACTTATAACAGTGGGGTTGCGCGTTGTTCGCGGCCGGTTAGTTGTTTTTCCACGGAACGGTCAGCAACTCTATCGCGCGTTCTGCGTGTGCGATGCCTAGCCCGGCCCGTGGGTCGGTTTGTACCAGGCGGACACGGTGCATCTCCATGTCGTCACGGTCGTCGAGAATGGCAAACGACGACACGGAGTACGGAACCGAACATAGCCAGGCGTCGATTTCCAGCCCTCGCGCTTTTTGCAGAATTCGGGTCTTGCCGGCGGCGCGTCCAGCCAGCACGCCGTCCCGCTCCAAATAACTAACAATCTCGCCGAGCGCCAGGGCCTCGCGCCAACTGCTGGTGATGACAAATCGCGCATCGGTTTGGCGCAAAATTTTATTCAGAGCTTCGACGCTTGATTTGGCGAATCGATAGCGCGTGCCAAATTGCCGGGCGCTCATCTCCGAGTTCAGCACGCCATCGATATCCAGAAAAAGAATTTTGCACGGTCCTGCCGGCCAGGGCGCGATGGGTGGCGTGCCGGCGCGAACGCCATAAATCTGGTCAACGGAATTGCTTTTCCGCACCGCCTTGTCAGCGGCCTTCATTGCCTTGATGAGTTCGTCGCTGGTTTGCATGTGTCAGAGAATCTCGCGTCACCTGTAGTACCTGTCACTGGTCCGGTTCCAATATAGGTTGCCGGGTGACGGTTGTGAAGTTGATTTGGGAAATCTGCGCCCGTCGAGTGAACGCAATGTCCGTCGAATGAACTCGCAATTCCGGTTGTGCCAACAGTTCATTTGCGAAAATCCGTTTGTGGGGTAAGTTCTACCATGAGCACAAGGAGGCTTGGTAGTTTTGCCATCGGTACGGTCATGCTTTGCATGGCTTTATTTATCACACTTACTGGCTGTGTCGGGTATGTCGGACCCGATGACGGCGGCGGTGGTGTGATTGTGACTCCGCCCGCGCCGGATGTGGTCATATTTGGCGGCGATTATGATCGGGGGCATGATGTGCATGCTTACAGCCATAGAGGATATGAAAGCCGCGCCGCGGCACACCATGGCAACGATCATCGGCGTTAGAACAACAGGAATAAAACTATGAAACACCCACGTTTTTTTAGCGGATTTGTTTGCTGTTCGACCGTTGCATGGTTGGCCTGTGTCATTCCCCTGGCGGCTCGCGCGCAGGAACCGGCCGGTGCGCCGGCGTCTGGCCAGCAAACCTTTTCTTCTCCTGATGACGCTGTCATTGCCCTGCGCATGGCCGTGGAATCTGATAACCAGGACGCCCTGGACAAGATTTTCGGTCCTGAAATCAAAACGCTCCGGACTGGCGATAAAGTGCAGGATGAAAAAAACCGACGCCGGTTTGCCACGGCGATGGCGGAGAGTTGCCAACTCGACAAACAAAGCGAAAGCGAAGTCTTTGTCGACGTCGGCACAAATAATTGGCCGATGCCCATTCCGCTCGTGCAAACCAACGGCCAATGGTTTTTTGACACCCCGGCGGGCAAGGAAGAGGCCATCGACCGGCATATTGGGAAAGACGAACTGGCTGCCATTGGGGTTTGCCGCGCTTACGTGGCCGCGCAGCAGCAGTTTCAGGGAATGACCGGCGCGTATGCGCAAAAGTTCAAGAGTTCAGACGGCAAGAGGGATGGTCTCTATTGGCCGGCTGCGGATAATGAACCGGCCTCCAAGTTCGGGCGCCTGGTCGCCGAGGCTGAGATGGAAGGTTACAGCGGCGAGAAAGGTCCGCAACCGTTCCATGGTTATTTCTTTAAAATTCTGACCCGGCAGGGTCCGGAGGCGCCCGGTGGAAAAATGGATTACATGAGCGACGGCAGCTTGAAAAGCGGTTTTGCGCTTGTGGCCTGGCCCCAGCATTGGGATCAATCCGGCATTATGACGTTTATCGTCAATCAGGACGGCAAAGTTTATCAAAGAAATTTTGATAAAAATACGCCGCGGAACGCTTCTAAAATTAAAGAGTATAATCCCGACAGCCAATGGCAACTTGTAGAGGACGAGGGAATACGAGATGTGGAATTGGAAAAATAAACCCGAAACGTTGGGGTGACACCGCCTTAGGTTCGGCTGACGCTTCTAATTCGAATGACGGCTTCGAAAGCGGTGTCGCAGCGCGGGATTGAGACATTATGGCTTGAATGCGCATTTATGATTCAGCGAACGATGTTGAGGGAAGATAGATTAATTTTCTACCTGGCGTCTCGTCATCGCCAGGGCGCAACCTAAAAACATAAATGCGGTCCACGCCTCCGCTGGTATGTAGAGTCCAAATTCTCCAAATTCCTGAATAGCCCAGCCGAGCAGGCCAAGAAAAAGGACAAATTTGACCAGGTCCTGAGATTTCCAGGCGCGTGTGCCGATGGCCACCAGGGCAGCCGCGACCCAGGCGCAATAGAAGATTCCTCCAGGAATACCCGAATCGGAGAATTGCTCCAAATAATCGTTATGGGCCAGACGAGCCATTTCGGCATCCGGAGATTTTAGCTCGGCGTAGGGGCGCTGAAAAGTTCCGGGGCCGGTGCCGAACGCAGGATACGAAACGGTCGTTTGAGCCGCCGCCCGCCAGTAGTCCAGCCGTGCTACGGCGCTGGTGGCGCCGCGGGCAAAATACGTGTGAAATCGAATGGCAAATACGCCAATTCCGAGCACGGCCACAAGCATCAGCGCGGCCAATTTATATTTGGCCGGCCAGGGGAGACGAAACAGGCACAACCCGCCAATCAGGATGGCGATTAACCAACCGAACTTCGACCCGGACCAATAAAATGCCGCCGCCGCCAGCACAACGCTCAAGCCCACCGCCGCGCTACGCACGACGGGACGAAGCATATGCGTCTTGTGAACGGCCAGGACGAAAGCGACGGGAAATAATAGCAGGATGATTTCCGCGAGGGCATTGGGATAAACCATGGTACCCATGACCCGTCTTTTTTCAAATTTGGCCAGGATGGCCGGATTGACAATGTCCACGCCGTTGGTCGTGATGATGGTTTGGTCGCTCTTCATCTCAAAGACGCTCTGCGGCGGCAGATTTGTCCATCCCATACGCTGCTCTTCAATGAGAAATTTTGTGTCCTGCGGAAATTCGATCCGCTGGCGAACGGCGCAAATCAGGCAAATGGCGAAGGCCGCAAAGATGCCGGGCAGCAAAAAGTGGAACCGGCGCGGGGTGTTAAATATGAGGGCTCCGATTAAGAAAGAAACCGCGCAACCGGCGAACTGCCAAAGCGTCATAGCCGTCAATGTCGGGTCCACCGTCCGCGTGGCAGACATGAATTGCCAACCGAGCCAGAGCACGGGAAGAATGAGAAGCCACTTCCTGCCTGACGATCGAACTGATTCTTGAACATTGGCCGCGACGGCTCCGCCCTCACCCCGGCCCTCTCCCCCGGGAGAGGGAGAATTATTCGCAGATGGTTTGGAACGGCGGGCAATGGCGCCGGTTCGGCGGTTTCCTCCGCTTGTTGAGAACGATGAAAAACCAGTTATGGCCACAATGGCGGCAAGTGGAAAAAATATCCAGTTTGCCCAATGGGTCGGCCAGGAATCGCTCACAAATTCTGCGAGCGAAGTGGGCGGGAAAATCTTTTGGTCGAGTATGACCGGATCGCCGAACTTTAGGATGCAAAGGCCGAGAAAA
>DASXFM010000359.1:0-10434 GCA_036489615.1 Verrucomicrobiia bacterium
TGCACCTCGTAAATCATGATCAGTTTAAGCCTGCCGCGCCCTTCGGGGAAGGTCCGGGCGACTTCTTCGTGGTCAACGACGATGTTTCCCATCACGGCCCGGCTCAACAACGTTGCGCACAAATTCGGCTCCTGAAAACGCACGGTGAAACGTTCGCGCAACGCGACTGCTCCATCCGCCAGCAACTTCGAGGGATGTTCAAACAGCTGCGCGTCCGGCGCATACATCTCAAGAAGCGCCTCCACGTCACGGGCGTTGTAGGCGTCAAGCTGTCTCTGGACGACGGCAACCGGATCAGTTGCTGGTGTCATGGTATAAAGTGGTCTGGAGTAAAAACTGGGCCAGGTTGACGAAGGCGGCAAGTCGAAAATCACGACAATCGAAGAGGTAATGTTTCCTTGAAATTTTATGAAGACCCGGACAGGATTGTTGGAAAATCAGGCGGAATTCGTGAAAACGTTTCTACCAACTGCCATACGGAAACCACGTGTCAAAGACGGGGTGACGGTTATTGGTCTTTATCGAGACAACCTTTATGAATTTCACATGCATTACCATCCGCCGGGTGATTGGCGGTGCCGGTGCCATATCAAGAAGCGCGTGAAATTTCCTTCGCGAGGGATGTCTCATTTTGCCCCGGACGATTTTGTCGCCTATTACCGAAAGGTTCCTCTTGAATTTGAGGGACATCAAATTGCCCATCGCTGGTGGACTGCCAATCGAGAGCAAATAATTCAGACGATTGATTCAGGAGATTGGGAACTGGTAAAATCGACGAAATTCCTCCTGGAGGTCATCGAATCCGGAAATAAGCGATACGCGCTTTATTCGGATAGTTCACAAGTCTGGGTTGATGTATATGGAAAAGAATCTTGTGGGCATTGGGTTCGCTGGAATAACGACCAGCTTTTGGTATTCAATGACGCCGCTGCCGCCAGGGAAGCTGTTCGCGCGTGACAATGCTTCCTTGAAATTTTGAAACGGCTGGACATTCTTATTACCAAACCGGTCGGAATCGCATCATGCAATTTGGCTTTTTCAGGCTTTTTAGACTGTTTCGGGCGCTCCTGGCCTGGGGAATTCTAGTTGTTGTTGGAAGTCTCCTGATTATCAAGGTAACAATTGAATCGATTCTCCAGGAAATGCGGTACCATCGGCTGTACGGAGGGAATTGGGTCCAGATTTACGAAAAATATGAGGAGCCGTTGTCGCAGACGAACTTTAAGATTGGTCTGGGCATAGCTTATGTAATTGCCATGCTCGTTTTTGCAGGGTGGCTCTATCACCGTTCCGCGTCAAAAAAATCCCACCGTCGACGCAGGCGGCACCATAGCGCTTGAAGACCTGGCAAGGCTGGATGGCACCTCGTCCACGCCCCTTTCGAGATCGTTCGACGCCTGGGACACGCTAAAGCGTGGACACCAAACGGGGCGACATTCCCAACTATCCACTTATCCATTAATCCATCAATCCACTACCACAATTGCCACGCGCCGTATCGGACGATATAGATGCCCAGCAGCAGGTTGGTGATGGCGTGCGCGGTCATGGCATCGCCGAGGCGATTTTTTCGGATGACGAGCCATTGATAGGCCGCGCCGCAAAGAATTCCCGGGAGCCACTCATTGTGCGTCGAGCCAAAAAAGAGTATTGTTACGCAAAATGCCAGCGGTTGAAAACGACTCAGCGGCACGGCCCTAAAATTGGGGCTGATGATATAGCGATAGACAAAGGAACGAAAAAATGCCTCCTCGATCGGCGGGACGACCAGGGTCATTCCTACGATGTGAACGATGTTGAAAAACCATGGCAGGGCCGAGTGCGGGCCAAAGGCGAGCGCGGGATTTCCCGTGGAAGGCGCGTGGAAAAATTTGGGATAACGTCCCTCCAGCCCCACCCAAACGGCAAAGATCAAAAGGCCGACCACGACAGCTTCCCACGAGATGGCCCAACGCATTTCCGAAACCAGCGGGCGCATTTCATAAATCAGCCAGACTCCCACAATCGTCTTGGCCAGGTAAAACCAGTAAGCGGAACCCACACCGAGTTTTCCCTGGCAGGCGGTCAACAGCACAAATATTACATAAGGCGCGGCGCGGGCGTAGATCGGATTGGCGAACGTTTTGGTCAGTAGACGCATGGAAACTTTGGTTCGCCCGGAGAGTCCATTAAAAAACCCTGAACATCGTTTATTATTGGCCTAACACCAGTCTTTTTGCCGAACCGTCGGGCGAGATGAATGATACTCCGTTCCGGTAAATCGCCGCAACGCGAAAGCCTTTCACCCGGTCGCCCACATAGACCGTCTTGCCGTTCACGATCGCCTGCCATTTGCCGTAGGAATAAGTGATGCCCTGCAATTTCAACCGCGGCGACGGACGGGCTGCGGGCACGGGTTTTGGAGCCGGCGCGGCAATGATGATGATCGATGGTTTCGGCGCGACCGAAGTGGCCCGAACCGGGGACGGAACGGCGGTCGTCGTTCTGACGTGGACTCCTCGCCCAAAAAATAAAAATGCCACGACGGCGGCCGTGCCGACGCCCAGGAGCAGCAGAACTGGAATCGTCCAACCTGGACCTGCCCTGGTACTGGCGGAGGCAAGCGGTAATTCGTGCGGCAGCTCGCGCAGCAACTCGCGCGACGGGGCGGATGGCGCATTAAGGTTGATACGCACAGCCTCATGCAGTTGCTGGGATTGACTGGCGCGCTTGAGCGCATCGTTAAGGACGCTCATAGGTCATCCATGAATGTTGCCTTCGAGTTCGCGGATTGCCCGGCCGACCAGACCGTAATTGATGCGTTTGGAATGTTTGACAAATCCCGCGAGGAGCGCCTTATCGCACAGGGCGTTGACAAGCCGGGGCACGCCGTTGCTGTAACGAAAAACCCGCCAAAGGGCCGGGCTGGTAAAACTGGGGTTGCCGTTGCCGCCGGCCAGTTCGAGGCGATGCTTGATGTAATGGCGCGTCTCCGTCCCGTCCAGCGCGTTCAAATGATACCGCACGGTGATGCGCTGGCGAAGCTGCCGCAGACGCGGATGATTCAAGCGTTCGCGCAATTCGGGCTGGCCGATCAAGACTATTTGAAGAAGCTTGCGGTCGTCTGTTTCCACGTTCGAAAGCTGGCGAACCTGCTCCAGCAATTCGTCCGAAAAGTTTTGCGCCTCGTCAATGATCAACACCGGGACTTTGCCCTCTTCCGCCTGCTGGAGAAGAAATGCGTTAAAGGCCGCGGAGGTTTCGAGACGGTCGAGGCCATTGACATCCAGGCCAAACTCGGCGGCAATGGCTTTCATCAGTTCATTGGCGTCCAGGACGGGGGTCAGCAGCAGGGCCGTCGAAAAGCTGGCCTCCAATTGCTCCAGAAGGGCGCGGCACAGAGTGGTTTTGCCCGCGCCGACCTCGCCGGTGAGCTGAACAAATCCTTTGCGTTCGCGAATACCATACATCAGGTGATTGATGGCTTCGCGATGCTTGGCGCTGTTGTACAGGAACCGCGGGTTCGGGGTCAGGTCAAATGGCTGCGTTGTGAGCCCGTAATACTTCAGGTACACAGTGCCTGTATAAGCATTTTTAACGCCACTGTAGATTTTTAATGCAATGTGTGAATTTACGTGGATTGGCGGTCTAAATTTGAAGCCTGGTTGACCCAATTTGAGCTTTGTCTGTCGCTGAATGCTTTACGCTTGCGGTTGATTGTGGGGTGAATCAGGCTTTTCTGATGAAAGCCATCATTCGCGGAATGCCAGATCGTATTTCTATTTTGCTGCTGCTTTTCGTGCTGGCCGTCGCTGGCCGGGTTTCGGCGCAGCCGGCCACGGATCAATCCCCGGTGGCGGCGACTAATGCTGATTCCAGTTCCGAATCCACCAACGACCAGATTGCTGCTTTTCAACTGCAATTGACGAATGCCTGGCATCGGGTGGAAGCGATCGTCAATCAGCCGGTCCAGGCGTATCGGCGCGACCCGGGCTATGAAGTGTCGGTCTATGGTCCGGGGGGCTGGTTTCATCCCGGCGCCGGCACTCCGGATTTCAATGGCGTCGACGTGCGAAAAAGCCAGGAATTGACTTATACCAGTCCGTGGGTCAGTTCCGATGTCACACCAGGTGTGATGTTTCGTGGAAGTGACCTGGAATTCAACGCGGCAACGAAATTATTTTATACGAACAGGGATCTGCCCAAGAAACGGTTGACGGAATCGGAGATGCTTCAAATCAATTCGTTGTACCGGACGATTGGGCATTGTCAGTCCGAAATCAATCGGTTGCAACCGCCAACCAGGGTGGAAGCAGATACGGCGGCATCGGTCTCATCCGATGATACGGATAGTGACTCCACCAACGGCGCCGCGCCGCCAAAGGCAATTGCGGCAATTGAGCGGATCCCGCAACAGACGCGAATTCTCTACGGCAGCATTGGCATCGGAGTATTGCTTGTGGTGGTGATTGGATTGCGATTGGTCAGAAAGAAGGCGGAGTAGGTCGGTGGGCGGTTTGCACCGCGGTCACTATGCGCCGGCTTGCGCCTGAACTCGGCGAACCGGCAGGTTCGCCCTACCGGATTGGATGACGAGCAACGTTTCGGCGCATCAGCAACGCCGCTATCGCGCCAAGGCCGGCCAAAGCGACGGTGGAGAGTTCCGGAGTGATGGCGATGTAGGCGGGCTGGCCTAATCCAGAAATCAGCGAGGTGTTGACGGTCGCGCCGGAGGTGGTGTATTCGCCAATGGTGTTGTTTTCAGAATTTGCGACGAATAGGTTTTGCGCGTCGAGTGTGAGAGTAGCGACAAGGCCAATGGCCAGCGCAATGGCGATGCCGGGGGAGCGACTTCGAGGTTGAGCATTTCATAGTGAGTCATTTTCAGGTTCTGGGTTCCAGATTTGTAGAATAGCTGATATCGATGGCATCGTCGCCGCAACGCCAGCGCCCCAGCGACGAGGATGGCCATGGTAATGGTGGACTGCCGAGCAGGTTGTTTCCAAAAAGAGCAATTCCGAAGGGAGTGTCCAACCCGGAAATCAACGAGCAATTGATTATTGAGCCGTCTGAGCCATATTCGCCAATGGTGCCGGTACCGGGATTTACGACATATAAGTTTTGTACATCAATGGCAGTCGTGGCCACCATACCAAAGGGTAGCGTCAGAGCTACGGTTATGCCGGGGAGTTTCTGTGTGGTTTTCAAGCTGAATTATTTGTCTCAGGGCTCGCAATTTCATATCCAAAAAAGCCGCTTTTGCCAAGGCGAAAGCGGTGGCTGGTGCTTGCGCACGGCCATCAGCAGCGCCACCGGACCGGAAAGTCCGCCCTGCCAGGTGCGAATTTTAAGCTGATGGCTGGCAGGACGCGTGCTATGATTTCGCATCGCATGTTTTTCCTATGAACCTGTTTAACCTGGCCAAAGATGTGTTTATCGGAAGGGCGCGGAATCTTTCCGACAAGAAGATCTACCACAACATGTCGCTGATTGCGTTGCTGGCATGGGTGGGGCTGGGCGCGGACGGTTTGTCTTCCTCCTGTTACGGTCCGGAAGCGGCGTTCATGGCGCTGAAGGGTCATACCCATTTGAGCCTGTTTGTGGCAGGGGCTTCAATCCTGACGATTGTCATCATTTGCCTCAGCTATTCACAAATCATTGAAGTGTTTCCTTCGGGCGGAGGCGGATACCTGGTTGCCAGCAAATTGTTGTCAGCGCCGGTGGGTGTCGTTTCCGGATGCGCGCTCATCGGCGATTATGTGCTGACGATCGCCATTAGTGTGGCCAGCGGTACGGACGCGTTGTTCAGCATGTTCCCGATGGAATGGCAGGCTTGGAAATTGAAGTTTTCCCTGGGCATCGTGATTTTTCTGACGCTGCTCAATTTGCGCGGGGCCAAGGAATCGGTCATTCTCTGGGTGCCGATCTTTTTTGTGTTTGTGGCCACGTACACTTTCGGAATTATTTGGGCGATCTGGGCGCACTTCGGTGATTTGCCGGCCATCGGCCAGGGGATGGTCACAGACGTAAAATCCGATTGCTCAGAAGTGGGCCTATTTGGTTGTGTCGCCGTCATCCTGCGCGCCTACAGCCTCGGCGCCGGTACCTATACGGGAATTGAAGCGGTGAGCAACGGCCTCAACTCGTTGCGCGAGCCGCGGGTGCAGACGGGAAAACGCACGATGGTTTATATGTGCGTGTCACTGTCGTTCATCGTGGGCGGGTTGCTGCTGGCGTATCTCCTCTATCACGTGGAACACGTGGACGGCCAGACGTTGAACGCGGTGCTGTTCGGTAAAATCACGGCGGCATGGCCCGGCTGGCTGGGGCACGGGTTTGTGGTGGCAGCGATGGCGTCCTCGGCGGCTCTGCTGTTCATTGCGGCGCAGACGGGATTTTTTGGCGGCCCGCGCATTTTGGCAAACATGGCGGCGGACCGCTGGATGCCGGCGCCGTTCGCCAACTTGAGCGACCGGTTGGTGACGCAAAACGGCGTATTGATCATGGGCTTTGCCGCATTGCTGGTAGTGTTGTTTACGGGAGCGGCTGTGGATACTTTGGTGGTTCTTTACAGCATCAACGTTTTTATCACGTTCAGTTTGTCGCAACTGGGCATGGTTCGTCATTGGTGGACGATGCGCGCGGAAGAGCCGAAATGGCCGGGCAAAATAGCCATCAACGGCGCGGGTCTGTTTCTTACCGGCAGTATCCTGATTTCCCTCTGCATGGTGAAATTTTTTGAAGGTGGCTGGGTCACGTTGCTCGTAACGGGCATCTTGATTGGCGTGGCTTTTTGGGTGAGGCGATATTACAAGCTCACGCAGAAGAAGCTGCGACGGCTCAGCGACCTCGTGGAGGCGGCCACGGCTGATGAGGACATTACAACGCTCACCAAACCGTGTCCGCCGCGCGATACGAAGGTCCGCACGGCCGTGTTTCTCGTGCACGGTTTCAACGGCATCGGCCTGCACACGCTCCTGGCGGTCATCCGCATGTTTCCGAAGGTCTATCAGAATTTTATCTTCGTGCAAGTGGGCGTGCTGGATGCGGGCAATTTCAAAGGCGCCATGGAAGTGGAAAACCTGCGCAAACATACGGGCGCCGAAATCAAGCGCTACGTTTCCTACATGAGTCAGCGCGGGTTTTATTCCGAATCGCACATCGCCCTGGGCACCGATATCGTGGATGAAGCGGTAAAGCTGTGCAACGAAGTGGCTGAACAGTTCCCGCAATCACAATTCTTCGCCGGACAACTGGTGTTCGATGACGAAAACCGGATTGGCCGCTGGTTGCATAATCATACGGTGCTGGAGCTGCAACGCCGCCTTTACCATAACAACCGCGTGATGCTGGTTTTGCCGATTAAGGTCTAATGAATTTACAATTTGCGATTTATGCGGGCGAAATTAAAGGACGGACGTGGTAATAATCGGCAAATCATGTCGTCAGGGATGGTCCGTTAACTCATAATCCAGCTGCCACGCAAAATAGCTGATAGCGGCAATTCCGTGCTTCCAGGGACTGTTCTCATTGTCCGCGAACTCTGAAATGCATAGAATCCCATCGCCAACCCTGACCCCTTGCCAATTCTTAAAAAGAGGTTTTTTGGCGTTGTCCACAATCTTAGCGCAACATCGTCAGAAAGCCTTCGCCTCGCGATGGTCATAAACTCCTCGCGGGTGTTCACAGTCTGTCTTTTACGATCGGGATCAATCAAAATCGGATAGATCATGTGATCGGCGATCCATGCCATATCCTTCTTCTTAAGGGTATGTAGAATCTGCTCCAGGAATTGTCTGTCGGAATCGGTCACAGACAGCCCAAGTATTGTATTGGTATCCGCGTCGGAATCTGGAGTGACGCGAGCGTCAACGGCAGTCGTACGATCAACGCAAAGTGCGGACAGGACGACGAACAATGCAATGAGGTTTCGGGCCGGCATCTCGTCAAAACTGCTTCGCGATGCGGATGACGGCAAGTACGGAATGGCCACCGGCTTACGCCGGAGCGCATCTTGACGCTGTTCTTAATTTTTGGTCCAGAGTTCGTCCCAATGGTGATTGCGGCGAGCTTCATCCAAGGCACAGAGGCAGCGGAGACCTTTGGCGGTCCAGAACTATCCGGGACGTTTGAAACGACACTGCTTTTGGCGGCAGGCTGATTTCACGGCTCCCGAACCGATTGGCCAACCTCGGCGGGCGATGGTTTGATAATTCATCCGACCGGCATGATTGGCGAAATAGTTGCGTTCACGTTCGATCACCTGTCCCTTGGCTCCGCGACGCTTCTTTAATCCGCGGATTTGTGGTTGACACAGGTTGCGTATTCGGCTGCTTGTGCCGGTAAGGAACCGTCACCCCCCTATTCTAAGGACAGTGTCAAAGATGCGCTCCATTCGGTAGTGTCCTAATTAGGACACTACCCTCCATTCCATCTCAATGGTATAAACTTTTCCGCAGCCTTTAGTTGTTGGTTATGTGGGTTTTGACTATCCGATTCTGCCAGGCGGCAAACTCGCTTCCCAGCATCCCATCTGCCCATTTTCTCTCCCGTCATACTCGGGCATTCGGTGACCTTGGACGGATCGAATACTCCGCAGACGAGCGCCGCGATGGCCTCGGCCAAATCACGAAAATTGAGCGCGGTAAAAATGCGGATTCAAGCGCTATTTCTCCTCCTAAAATTAATGATCTGGAAACTCCCGAAATTGACATCGAAACCTTGAAAGGGCGGAAGTTATTGGGAAAAATTGCCCAACTTCCTGAATTGGTCCGTAATGACGTATGTCAGCGCCTGAGCGACGGCCACAGCTACGCTGATATAGCGAAGCATCTTAATACCCTCCCAGAGGTTCAAAAGGTCATGGCCTCGAAATGCAACGGGCGACCCATCATCCTTGAAAATGTGGGACAATGGAAGAAACGCGGCTACGTGCAATGGCTTCGGAGGCGAGAAGCAAAAAACGATCGTGCCCAACACCCGGCCAAAATTGAGGCCCTCGCAAAGCAATCACGCTTTTGAGGCGGAGCCTCCGCGCGGCCAAAGCGGGACTCCCGCGCATAGTCCGCGACGTCTAAAGACCCTTCCCACTCCCGGCCACTCTCGCCTTCCACTCTCGGCCACTTTGACCGTAACCAGACCCATCCGGTCCTTCGCAACGGGTTTTTGGCGTCAGACTCTCACCAAACCCCTGCCACTATTGCCCACTCCCGCCCACTCCCGTCCTGTTTTAAAATCCCGCCGTGGTATCCAACAATGATACGGGTTTGATGAGAGCCGGCTTGCTCAAAGCGCGTTACTCTTAAATGCAGAGTCCTGCCTTCTCACCTTCCATCTTGGCAGTAATCCACACAGAGGCTGCGGTTACGCCGTTCGAGCACCTTTAAAATCGACACAGGGGTTGGCTGTCGTTTGAATGACCGTTGAACCAAATCGAGTCTAATGTCGATTATTAGTCAGGTTCGATGTTCGATGTATCTGGGAATCTAGCGTTTTACCTTCGTCGCCACCTTGAGCCGCAACGCGTTGAGCCGGATAAATCCCGTGGCATCGTCCTGGTTATAGGCTTTCGTCGGGTCGGCTTCCATCGTAGCGATGTGGGGATTGTAGAGGCTCACGGGCGATTTCCGGCCGGCGACCATAATGTTGCCTTTGAACAATTTCACGCGCACCGAGCCGGTGACGTTTTTCTGCGATTCCTCGACGAGCGCCTGCAGCGCGAGCCGTTCGGGCGCGAACCAGTATCCATAATAGACCAACTCCGCGTAGCGCGGAATGAGCGAGTCCCGAATGTGCATCACTTCCCGGTCCATCGTGAGTGACTCGATTTGTCGGTGGGCGAAATGGAGAATCGCGCCGCCTGGCGTTTCATAAACGCCCCGCGATTTCATGCCCACGTACCGGTTCTCGACCATATCCACGCGGCCTACGCCATGTTTGCCGCCCAGTTTGTTGAGCGTTTTCATCACGCCGAGGGGCGAGAGTTTCTTTCCGTTCACCGCAATGCAATCGCCGGCCTTGAAATCGAGCGTGACAAATTCCGGCTTGTCCGGGGCGTCTTCGGGAAAGACCGAGAGCGTGGTGAAGTAATCGCGGTTCTTCAAATCGTATGAATCGAACCAGGGATCTTCCAGGATGCCGGCCTCGTAGGAAATGTGCAGGAGATTCCGGTCCATGGAAAACGGTTTTTTGGCGCTGGCCTGGACGGGAATCTTTTTGTTTTCACAATAAGCGATCATTTCCTGCCGGCCGGGAAATTCGTCGCGATACCGGGCGTCCCGCCAGGGGGCGATGACCTGCAGGTCCGGCGCGAGTGCCGCGGCGGTCAATTCAAACCGCACCTGGTCATTGCCTTTGCCGGTTGCGCCGTGGGCCACGGCGTGGGCCTTTTCTTTTTTGGCGATCTCCACCATCCGTTTGGCGATGAGCGGACGGGCGATGCTCGTGCCGAGAAAA
>DASXFM010000374.1:0-2043 GCA_036489615.1 Verrucomicrobiia bacterium
GAGAAAGGAAATCTTGGTGAGTTTCGATCCAATTTCATCATGCATGTCGCGGGCGATGCGCATGCGTTCGCGTTCGAGCGATTGTTGCTGTTCCAATCGCGCCAGGGTGACCCGCAAACGGCGGTGCGAGACCATGCGCACAATGCCAGCAATCAAGGCTACGGCGGTCAAACCATAGAGGTAGAGGACCCAGGTTTGAAAGTAGAGGGGCGTGGGAATGATAAAAGCAAACGGTTCGGCGGCTTCAATCCATCCGCCATCACCGCTGCGCGCCTGCACGCGGAAACGATAATGACCAAAAGGCAAGTGTCCATAACGAGCGAAACGATTGCCGGCGTCATCCGCCCAATCCGCATCATTGCCTTCAAGCTTATAACGGAACTGAATATCCTGCGGGGCGGAAAAACCCAAAGCCGTAAAATGAATCTCCAAGGATTGCAAGTGCACGGGGGCACGGCAGGGCGCATTGTTGGAAGCCGGCCACGACCAAATCGCACCCTTCAATAAGGAAATGGGGGGTTCGCCGTTAAAGGCAGCGCTTTCGATGTAAACCGGAAAGGCGCGAGAGACCATCCCTGAGTTGTGGGGATCTACGTTCAGGACGCCTTCGGAAGTCGCAAACCAAAGTTCTCCATCAGGCGAAAGGACGGCGCGCGCTCCCCCGGTAATCACCGGCGTGTCGGAAACGGTCTTTGACTTGGACATCAACTCGCACACCAGAGGAGCATTGCCACCGGCCAGCGATTTGCGCACGTCGTTGCGATTGACGCGATAAATTCCTGCCCCAGTAGCGAGCCACAAATTTTTTTCGTCGTCTTCGACAACTCCGGCGATAGTGTCACTGGGAAGGCCGTTGAGGGTACTCCAATTCATTCCGGCATCGCCCGGCAGGCAGGTCAATCCACCTCCGCCTGTCCCGATCCAAAGGCGGCCCTGCTCACCTTCAAATAAAGAGAGCACGGGATTATGGTCATTCATAGCCGAAGCAACCACATTGGTAAATCTCCCATGATCTTCACGCAAAATTTGGCCGGCGGCGGTTCCCAGCCATAAGCCACCGGAAGCGGAGGGAGTCATCGCAGTGACGGCTGCATCCGGCAAGCCTTCGCCGGCGTCAAACCGGACCAAGCCATCCACGGTAAAATGATAAACGAAACCGATTCCAGAGCTGAACCAGATCCCGCCGTTGGAATCGCTACACACGGCGGGGACATCAGCACTAGCTAACCCGTCGGCGGTCGTCAGATGGATTTCGCGACCGTTTCGCAGTCCATATAAGCCGCCGCCCAAGGTTCCGGCCCATACTGTGCCATCGCGCGCCACGTATACGGAAGAAACATAATTTTGGACACCCAGGGTGTCGCTGTTTTCCACCGCGTCAAACCTTCCTGATTCACCCACAAATAAGCCACCGCGCTGCATGCCGAGGTAAACCCGCCCATTGGCATCCGAGGCCATGGCGGTGACGGTGCCATCGGGAAGCCCCTGCTCCGCACGCAAAAGATAGACAGACTGTGGACGCAACTGGATCAAACCACCGCCCGAGGTGCCCAGCCAAAGATTACCTTCATTATCTTCGTAAATGGCCCGCACGTCATAAGGCCAGCGGTCTTTATCCAAAATGACCGGTTGAAAACGATTGTCCTCAAAACAAAACAGCCCGCGTCCGCTCGTGCCGATCCAAAGGCGTCCATCCCAGCCTTCGCACAAACTCCAGATGCGGACGGAGGCTGATTCGGAGCTGCGGAAATAATTGAAACGTTTGCCTTCCGCCAGGTTGATGAGATAGGTATCTCCGAAAGCCCATAAATTTCCGCGGCGGTCTTCGTAGGCACCCAAATATTCCGGCCGGCGTCCCTGGCTTTCGGTTTGAAATTCATAGGGCACGATGTGGCCGTTGATAAACCGGCACATGCCCACGTGCGTGGTGATCCAAACGGTCCCCGAACGCGCGACATTGACGCCAGCGACATAGGCATCCGGCAAGCCGTCGCGAACGGTAAACGATTCAAAAACTTTACCATCCCAGATATTCAGGCCGGC
>DASXFM010000418.1:0-14240 GCA_036489615.1 Verrucomicrobiia bacterium
CGGACGCTGGTCTTCGCATCGAAACGGGCCGTGTGCTGGCTGCATTAAACCGTCACGAGGACGCAGCGCGATCTTTCGCCGTCGCGGACAGGCTTGCGCCCGATTCCGGACAGGCCCATTTTCTCTGCGGCCTGGAATGGGGAAAGCTGGGCCGGCCGAACGAGGCTGAAAAGGAATTCCAGCAAGCGGTGCGAATCTGGCCGGATCTGGTGCAGGCGCGGGTAAATTTGGGAATTTCGCTCTACCAGGAGAGAAAATTTGCGGCAGCAGACGCCTCTTTCAAGGAAGCCCTTCAGCGCGACCCCAACAACGCCACCGCATTGAAATTCATCCGGGTGCTGCATACGCAAAATCAACCGGCCGTGAATTCCCCGGAAAATCACTGAAACGACAAGGTCCCGGCTGCAGCCGCCTTGTAGCCACTTTGGGCTACATGCGTAGTGCAACGGAATTTGCTACATTAGCCCCCAATGATCCCGGACCAAAGGCAATCCATGCCATCACCCTATGAATCCCCAATAGCGGATTGGGATCGCCGGGTTCGGTGATTCAGCCGCGGCAAAACTCAAATAACATTCCCGACTTATGCATACAAAACGAATCGCCCAAATCACCTTCGGACTCGCGGCGGCACTCGGTCTTAGTGCTGCGCTATCAGCTTCGGCCCAGACCCTGGCCCACCGTTATAGCTTCAATGATTCAGCCGGCGGTTCGACTTTTGCCGATTCTGTGGGAGGCGCCGACGGCACCCTCAACAATGCAACGGCGGGCAATGCCAATTCGGCCTCTTTGGACGGCTCACAACTCCAACTGGATGGCACCGGCGGTTTCGGCGTGATCCCATCAGGCCTGATCAGCGCCAATGTGAGTGTCAGCATCGAATTCTGGGCGTCTTACGGCAGCACCAATCAACCGTGGACACGGACCTTTGCCTTCGGGGACCAAACGTCAGACGGCGGGGAAAATACCGGGCTGGATTATACCCACTACGCGCCTGGCAACTTCCAAAACGTAAACATCCAAACTGCCGCAGGCAGTGCCTATGCCAACAATCCTGCCGGACTTAACGGCTCCAACAACGTGCATGTGACGGTCGTCATCGATCCGACGCAAAACAATATGTATTACTATAATGGCTCCGTTGTCGTATCTGTTGTACACGGCACCATTCCTCCTCTGAGTGGCATCAATGACACTTATGGTTTGATCGGCCGTTCTCTCGTTAATCTTGATCCCGCCCTGCAAGGCTCGATTAACGAATTCCGCATTTATTCAGGTGACATTACGCCCCAGCAAGTTGCGGTAGACGACGCCACCGGACCGGATCAGATTGTCACCAATCCCGGTACGGTAACCTCGATCAACTTCAGTTCGCCGGTCAATAGTCTGGTCGTCAATCAAACCGTACTGCAGGTACTTACGGGTAATTTCTCCAGCGGCGTCACCGGGGTTAACATGCTGACATACGGCGGAGCGACATTCACCTCGCTGAATCCGGGCGTAGTCACCATCAACGCCAATGGCGTCGTTAAGGGTATCAGCGCCGGCATTGGCCAGGTAGTCGCCACTTACGGATCATATAGCGCCACCAATACGATCCAAGTAATCGCGCCGCCTACGGTACTAACCCATCGCTACAGCTTTACGAGTGATGCCAGTGACTCCATCGGCGGCGCCAATGGCACCCTCATGGGTGACGCCACCGTTTCGGGCGGACAATTGGTTCTCGACGGAAGCTCCGGCTGCTTCCTGGACCTCCCGGGAGCGGACATCAACATCGCCACCAACACATCGGTAACAATTGAAGCCTGGGTCACGTTCAATGATCCTTCCACCTGGGCCTATCTGTTTGGATTCGGCAACACCAACAACGGCGCAGGCGTCGGCCAGATTGGTTGCGTTCCTTGCGCACAGGCGGGCGGTTACATTCATTGGGGCATTACCGAGAATCAATCCGGCGGGGCCACGGTGGGCTGGGCCCACGGTTGGAACAACGCCACCATGCACATTACGTCTGTGGTGGATCCTACGACCGGTACCATTTCAATCTATCGCGACGGCGTGCTGGAAGTGACGCAAGGCGGCGCAAATAATCCCCTGTCCGACACGCCCACGAATTGGGCGTATCTGGGCCACTCGTTTTACAGCGCCGACCCGTATCTGTCGGCTTCCATCGATGAATTCCGCATCTACAACGGCGCCCTGACTCCGGCACAAGTGGCCATGACCCAATTAAGCGGACCGAATTCGGCGAATTTCAATCCCGGGGCGTTGCAATCCATCGTTGTGGTCGCAACGAACTATCCTGCATTTGCCTCGCTGGTGCCGCCGGTCATCTTTGCCAACTACGCCAACCTGCCGAACTTCAATATGCTGCCCACGCTCACTGCGGGCACTTACTATGGCGGATTGCAGCCGCTCACGGTTACATCCAGTGATCCCAACATCATCAGCGTCAACGCGCAAAACATGTTGACCACGCATCGGCCCGGCACCGTGACCTTGACGGCAACGTACGCCGGTTTCACCAGCAGCGCGGTTGTGCGTGTTCACAATGAGGCGGTGCTGACACACCGCTACAGTTTCACCAGTGATGCCAGTGACTCCGTGGGCGGGGCCAACGGCTCCCTGCAGGGCGCTGCGACAATTTCCAGTGGCCAATTACAATTGACCGGGAACACTGGCGATTACCTGGAGCTTCCCGCCGGCCTTTTGCAAGGCTACAACGCGGTGACCGTTGACGCCTGGGTCAATCTGAACAGCCCCAACAATTGGGCCCGTCTTTGGGAATTCAACGACGGTACCTTCGGAAACACCGAAAATGAATTATATTTCTCGCCTGGCTGGAACCCGGATCCAACCACTGCCAACTTTTACAACGCTGGATTCCCCTGGGGCAACAGCGTCTATACGCCCGGACCCCTGGGCAATGAATCCGTTCACCTCACTTGCGAATATGGTGACGGCTGGGTAGAGGTTTACACCAACGCGATTCTCATGGGCAGCATCGGTGGTGTCGTGGCTCCGGCCAGCTCTGCGGGAACCAATTTTTCCAGCATTGGTTATTCGCCTTATGGCGATCCGGGCGTCAACGGGTCCGTGGACGAATTCCGTATCTATAATGGCATCCTGGCCCCGGAGGAAATTCAGGCCTCCCAGGTGCTCGGTCCAAATACGGCACTATCAACCAGCGCGGCTTTGAGCGCCTCCAGGTCAGGCGGAAACTCCGTGCTGTCCTGGCCGCTGGCATCGGCAGGCTTTGCTTTGCAAACCACAACAAACATTCTGTCCAACTGGACCACATTGACCAATGCTCCTGCTATATCGGGTACGAACTGGCAACTTGCATTGCCAAGCTCGGGAAAGAGCGCCTTCTATCGACTTGTAAGATAAAAATGGGGACGATACCGCCTCCTGCCGGCCCGAAAATGGCCGGCGGGGGTGCGGATGATTAATGGAAAAAAATTTCGAACTTTCAGTTCATCTCATGCGTGTTCCGAGGTTAAAAGCGGCATTTACACTGATTGAGCTTCTGGTGGTCATCGCGATCATCGCCATCCTGGCTGCCATACTGCTCCCGGTTCTTTCCAAGGCCACTGAGAAAGCCAGAATCACCCAGTGTAAGAGCAATCAGCATCAATTGAGCCTGGCAACCCTGATGTACGGCAACGATAACCAGGACAAGCTGCCCGATTGCCAGAATCTGGGGGTGTGGGTCTGGGACATGTCCGCGTACGTGATGAGCAATATGCTGCAGACTGCTTCCCGGCAGGACATGTTCTATTGCCCGAACGAATATTATATTTATAACAGCGCCACTCCGAATGCCTGGCAGGCTTTTACCACCAGTACGACGCCACCTTATCCTTATGTTGTCACAGGATATTTTTGGCTGTACCCCAATTCGCATGCCTGGTCAGCTTTTTCTTACTACAGCGGCGTGACCAAACTCAACACACCAAAGCCGGGCACGAGTATCGCCGGGACCGAAATCATTACCGATGCCACCTTGTTCCTGAATAGCATCACCGCCCGTTATTATATCAACATTGCCGGCGCCGGTGGCACCGCCACCCATACTGCGCACCTCACGGGCAATGGCAGCGTTCCGGCCGGTGGCAATATTATGTTCCTCGATGGGCACGTGGATTGGCGCAGATTTCAGCAAATGACAAATATAGCACTGCCCACCGGCGGGCACCCGGGATTCATGTTTTGAATTTGCTGATTTCAACCGTATGCTCGTGCCGACGCCGCCAATCATGTCACGATATTCCTCCATTCGGATTTTTGTCCCGATCCTGTTTTTTTTCAGCGCAATCTTCATGGCAGACGCACAAAATCCCCCGTCTCTGCCGTCGTTGCGGGGATATCTGAGCGCCCATGATCCTTCCACCATTACTCTTTGCAACGGTCGATACTACCAGTACTGGACCGGTCAGGGCATCCTGACCAAATCTTCCGCCGATAAGATCTTTTGGACACCCGGACCCGCGGTATTTTCAAATGCGCCGGGGTGGACATCGAATGCGGTACCCGGTTTCACCGGTCTATTTTGGGCTCCGGACGTTCTGTATTTTAACGGCTTGTATCATCTCTACTACGCGGTCTCCACTTTCGGCAGCCAGGTTTCCGCCATCGGACTTGTCACCAATCCAACTTTGGACCCGTCCAATCCCATCTACCAGTGGACGGATCAGGGTCCGGTCATCATCTCGACCAACGGTTCCCCATACAACACGATCGACCCGAGCTTATGCTGGGACAATTCGGGCAATTTATGGATGAGCTTCGGTTCCTATTGGAACGGCATCTATTTGATTCAATTGAATTCCACCAATGGCCTCCGAATTGCGCCCAATTCTCCCACGTATCAACTTGCGTATAACAGTTCCATCGAGGCTTCCTACCTTTGGCGGCGTGGCGGCTATTATTATCTTTTTGTCAACTGGGGTTCCTGCTGCTCCGGGGTCAACAGCACCTACAACATCCGGGTGGGCCGCAGCACCAGTATCACCGGCCCATATCTGGATCAAAACGGTGTCAATATGGTCAGCGGTGGCGGGACTCTCTTCATGGAGGCCAATGGTAAGTATACCGGCCCCGGCCAGGTCGGCATCCTGGATGAAGGCGGCGTCCTTTCGCTCACGCATCATTATTACGACGCCAATTCTTACGCGTCGCAATATGGCGCCTACGGCTCGCCGGATTTTGCTCTTCTTCCCTTAACCTGGACCGCGAATGATTGGCTGGCGGTCAACAATGATTGGGCCGCAATCTATAATTTTCAGGCCGACGCGATCGACAACAACGGACAGTATTCCGGGCTCCAGGAAAACGGCGCTTCGATCGTTGCTGATCCCACGTACGGACATGTGCTCAACCTCAACGGCACCAATCAATATGTCTGGCTGCCCCCCGGCGTCGGCTATGGCGAAACCTACGCCGCAGTGGTCAAATGGAACGGTGGCGCGGAGTGGCAGCGTATTTTCGACTTCGGCTTTGACACCACTCGAACGGTCATGATGACCCCGGCCTCGGGCGACAATGTCCTGCGTTGCGATATCAATCCTGGCGGCAATCTCCAGACCATCCAATGGAACCAGCCGCTGCCGACCAATGTTTGGACCCATGTCGCCGTCACGCTGAACGGCACACAAGGTGTACTGTACGTGAACGGCACGGCAGTGGTGACCAACACCAGCATGTATTTGTTGCCTTTGAATGTTGCACCGCAGACCAATGCCCTTGGCCGAAGCAAATTTGCCGTCGACCCCTATTTCAACGGGCAATACGCCTGCTTCCGCGCTTATGGCCATGCCCTCTCGCCAGAGGAAATCACCGAGCCACTGCCTGCGATTTCACAACCAGCCAATGGCTCGACCTGGCAGCCTGGCGCAGTGATTAGTTTTGCCGGCTCCGCTGTCGATTTCATGAATCGTCCGCTGGGGGGTTCTCATCTCACCTGGCAGATCAGCTACGCCCAATTTGGACAAACCAATATTGTTTTCGGCCCGGTAACCGGTGTCACCAATGGCGCTTTCGCGATCCCTGCCACGGCCACCGGCGGCGGGAATTATATTATCACCCTCACAGCCATGGATAATACCGGCAATGTCGCGTCGGTTACTTCAACTCTAAACGAAGCCAATCCGCCGGTGAACTGGACTGCTTATTACCCGCTGACGTCCAGCGCCAATGACGCCAATAGCAATTTCAATGGCACACTGATGGGCGGTGCCACATTCGTAACTGATTCGCAACGCGGCAACGTGCTGGCGTTGAACGGCAATGATCAATTCGTAAGCCTTCCTTCCGGCCTGTCGGGAATGAAAACCTTCATGGGCTGGGTAAAATGGAACGGTGGCGCCGCGTGGCAACGGATTTATGATTTCGGTAACGACACCAACCGCTACAGCATCCTCACTCCTTACAACGGCGATACCGGGACATTCCGTTTTAACATCAGTATCGATAGCCGCCCGGGTGAACAGATCGTCAACGCGCCGGCGGCCTTGCCCACCGGCGTCTGGACTCACGTCGCCGTTGTCCTGAATGGCACACAGGCGATCCTGTATACCAACGGCGTTCCGGTCGGCACGAATCTGTTTGCCAATTTGCTGCTGACCGATCTCAATGCGACGAATTGTTATTTAGGCAAAAGTCAGTGGCCTGCCGATCCCTATTTCAACGGCGAGCTAAGTTCTCTTCGAATTTTTTCCACACCCCTGTCGTCCAATCAAATTGTTTCCCCGCAAATCACCATCTCGCAACCCGCACAAGGCGGCACGTATCAACCGGGAGCCACTATCACCTTCGCCGGCAGCGCTCACGACTTCTATGACGCAGCCATTGCCACCAGCGCCCTCACCTGGACCGTCAGCTATATTAATGACGGCGCCACAAATATCGTATACGGGCCGGCCCACGGCCTGGGCGGCTCATTCGCGATCTCGGGGGGCGGCGCGCAGGCCACGAACGGTTTTTATCAGGTCCAGCTCTCCGCCGTGGATATCATCGGCCGCGCCGCCACCAACCGGGCGAATATCTATCCACTCCCGGCCACGCTTACCACGAATTGGGCTTCGTTTTATCCGTTCACCAACGGGGCGCAAGACGCGAATAATAATTTCAACGGCACCTTTAAAAATGGCGCATCTATCATCACGGATTCGGTTCGCGGCCGGGTTCTTAATCTTTCGCCGGCTCTTTCAGAATACGACAGCCTGCCCGCCGGAGCCGGCAATGCTCAAACTGTTTCCGGTTGGGTCAAGTGGGAAGGCGGCAACGACTGGCAGCGTATATTCGACTTTGGCCAGAACACGGAAGATTTTTTCTATCTGACTGCTGCGGACAACACTGGCTATCCGCAATGCGCCATTACCGCCGATCTCGCCGTCTATAATCAGGTCATCGAATCTCCCGTCACTCTTCCGGTTAATCAATGGGTCCCCTTTGCCGTGGTCATGAATGGCAGGGAAGGAATTCTTTATCTCAACGGCACTGCTGTAGCGGTTAACAACAGCGTCAACCTGCTCCCTTCGGACCTTGCCTCGACCAATGTCAATCTCGGCAAAAGCGAATTTTCCGCCGACCCGTATTTCAACGGCAGGCTAAGTGACGTGAGGCTAAATTCCGCGGTCGTGCCGCTGGCCCAGATGCTTGCGCCTCTGCCCGCCATCGTGCAGCCGTCCAACTTCTCGCTCTTCACGGGCGGGTCACCGATCGATTTCCTCGGCAACGCGACGGATTACACCGGCGCACCGCTCTCGACCAATGCCTTTTCCTGGTCCGGCGAATTTTACTCCAATGGGGTCCCCTACGCTGCCTTCGGTCCACTGGCCGGAATCACCAACGGCGCTTACCTCGTGCCGGACAACGCCGCAACCATTACAAATATTTTTTATCGTATCTACCTGACGGTCACGGATACGAACGGGTATCAACAAAGTATCTCGACCGATGTATCGCCACAGATCTGCCAGTTGAGTCTCGCGACGGCGCCGCCCGGCTTGCCTCTCTCGCTCGATGGCCAGCCGTTGAATACCCCGGCGTCTCTCGCGGCTGTCGTCGGCATGAGCCGCCAGATTTCAGCGCCCCCGGCACAAACCGACTTGGGCACCAATCTTTCCTTTGTGCTTTGGTCCGATGGAGGCACGGCAACGCATAATATAATCGTCCCTGCAACCAATGCCGTCTTTACCGCCAGCTATATGCAACCCGGGATTGGCATCGCGTCCAGCGGCGCAGGCATGGTCAACCTGAGTTGGCCTCAATGGGCGTCCGGATTGGTTTTGTACTCGGCCACCAACCTGGCTCCGCCGGTTTCCTGGTCGCCGGTCAGCGGCACTCTCATAAACAACAATGGATCAGTTACCCTGCTGGTACCTCTCACAAACGCGAGTTGCTTCTATCGCCTGCAAACGCCGTGATCGGCATAGGTCCATCAAACAAGATTTCAATGAATTCATCGATCAAAACTTTTTGCCGCTTCATCCTGCCACCGACTCTGCTTCTGATTGGGAATGCGCTTGCCGGCGCCGGCAACCTTTCCAGTGCCAGTGAAACATTCGTCAATCCAATCTGCGAGCAAGCTGATCCATGGATGGTCCAGGATGGCGGTCACTACCTGGCCTGCTTTGCTGAAGGCAATCGGGGTATCAGCATTCAGATTTCCGACCGGTTGACCGTATTGGGCCCAAAACATATCGTCTGGACCGCGCCCGCAACGGGTCCCGTTTCCCGCGAAGTTTGGGCTCCCGAACTCCATCATTTAGACGGGCACTGGTACATTTATTTTGCCGCCGACGATGGCCAAAACCGAAATCACCAAACCTGGGTGTTGGAATCCGCCGGTGACGATCCCCTGGGCTCATACACCTTGCACGGCCCGTTGTATACCGGCGACGATCCGGCGATGACCGCCGACAACCGCTGGGCTATCGACATGACCATCCTGGAACTGAACCACCGCCTGTATTCCATTTGGTCCGGTTGGCAGGATAACCGCGACATTCAATATCTTTACATCGCGCCCATGAAAGATCCGGTTACGATGGCCGCTCCACGTGTACGGATTTGCGCCAATGACGATTATCTTTGGGAACGAGTCGATGAGCGCCTGGAGGGCCGCGGGCTTAATGAGGCTCCCGAAGTGTTGCAGCATGACGGCCGGACTTTCCTGGCTTATTCCTGCAGCGGCTCCTGGCAGCCCTCTTACAAAATCGGTATGTTGGAACTTCGTCCCGGCGGAGATCCGCTTAAGCCGGCCGATTGGAAAAAGTTTCCTGAACCCGTTTTTCAATCAGATAAAAGTACTTTCGGCGTCGGCCACAACTCGTTTGTCAAATCACCGGACGGCACGCAGGACTGGATCGTATACCACGCCAAATGGAGCCGCAGCGACGGCTGGCAACGAACCATTTTCGCCCAACCTTTCCTTTGGAACGCCGATGGCACGCCCAATTTAGGCACGCCGGTCGCAGCCGGGGAGCCACTTTCCCTGCCCGCCGGCGAAAAGGTAACGATGGTGGACGGCGAAAAAGATTTCTCTTTCAATCAGGTTGATAATCTCACTGGATGGGCCTACTACGGTCATCATCAAATGATCTGGCTTCGCGATGGCTGGCTGCACCTCGGCGGTCTGCGGGGTCCCGGCGCCAACGTTTTCCGTAGTGGTGAAAAGGTTGTCGTGGACGGCGGGGACTGGGCCGATTTCGCCGCAAAAGTAAATCTGCGTCTGCTCAATCGCGATGGCCAGGCCGGCATGCTTTTCCGCGTGCAACAACCGGCCGTCGGCTACGATGCCCAGCGCGGTTACTATGCCGGCGTTATCGGCGCGGATTCTCGCGTGGTACTGGGACTCATGGACGGCAAAAATTGGCATGAACTTGCCTCCGCTCAACTGCCCGACCCCTTGCCCGTCCCCGCGACCCTGGCCGTGGAGGCGCTCGGTGGACACCTCCAGGTTCGGCTTCAGGACAAAATGCTTATCGACACCAACGACAACACCTATGCTTCCGGTTCCATTGGCTTGCGCGTGGTAAATTCCCATGTTGCCTTTTCAGGATTACACATCAAGCCACTGGAACGTACCGCGGTTGAAAAAGGCCCTTCGGCATTTTCCATGGGCAATTAATCGCTGTGGACCGTTGGCGCTTTTTCGGCTGTCTCGGAACGATATTCCAAAATCTCACCCGGCTGGCAATTGAGCGTCTCGCAAATCGCTTCAAGGGTCGAGAAACGTATCGCTTTGGCCTTCCCCGTTTTGAGGATGGACAGGTTTTGCGGCGTGATGCCAACAGCCTCGGCCAAATCGTTCAGCCGCATCTTCCGTTGCGCTAATACTACGTCTAAGTTGACAATGATGGGCATAAATCAAACAGTCAATTCCTGTTCCTCCTTGAGTTTTTGCCCTTCCCGCAGCACCCAGGCGATAAAGATAATGACCAACCCTCCAAAAATCCCATCTCCGGTGTTTATTTGCATATGATTGGGAGAGGAAATGTAACTCTCAAAGACTTGATATATCATCTCCACGACTCCCATCGCGATCCACCATTTGCCGGCCCGTTCCAGGTGTCCGATGGTTTGACCATCGAACAGATGACCGTCTTTGAGACGGGTAAATAGCCGAAAGAAGTTCAAAGTGACCAGAAAGGCCAGCAGTGAAACAGCGAGCCCGCCAAAAAGGCCTCCATAACCGGAAAGGGCTATCATCCAATCCCCGTCCCGAATTTGAGCCTTAAACGTAGACGGATGGGACAATACTGTAAGCGGCAGCGCGATGGCTAACGACACAAACCCTGCGCCCTCAACAATCAATCCGGCCAACATTATGGCCCGCAAGATTTTACTGACTTTTTGTATCCGCCCCATCCGGGGATTGGTCTTTGGACAAGCTTGGGTTGCATTCATGTCGTAAAAATAGCCACGAGACGACTGTTTGTCAACTTTTATTTATCGTTTTTCGATAAATACTTCTCGTTTAATAAAACTGCGCGTCTTGTTGGATTTTCATCAGCGCTTGGCACATTTTTCCTTTCTCCTTTTTCCTTTTTAATTATTTAATAGAAACCGCAATGGCCCAGGCGCTTCTTTTTCCGGATCCTAGGCCGCTGGATCAGCGGCTGGGCGCGGCATTTTTCCGCGAGGCGCCCCACCGGACCGGCGTTTACCTGATGAAGGATGCTGCGAACAACGTGCTCTACGTGGGCAAAGCCCGCGACCTCAAACAGCGATTGAATAACTACCGACTGGCTAATCCCGACCGAATGCCGCGCCGGCACTTGCGCATGGTCCGCGAAGTGGCTCGAATCGAGTTTGAATTCTGTGCCAATGAGTCAGTGGCGTTGCGGCGCGAATCGAAACTTCTGCGGTCGCTCAAGCCCAGGTTCAATCGAGCCGGCGTCTGGCCAGGCAAACCGCGATTTATTGTCTGGCGGATGAACGGCGATGAACTGGATTTGGGTATTACCGAAGTCCCTGAACCGCATTGGCGGCGATTTGGTCCGCTCAATGGCAGTGCCTGTTCATTGCATCATGCGCTGGCTCGGTTGCTTTGGCTCGCGACGAATTCAAAATCGATTGTCGAAATCCCGGCTGGCTGGGTCCACAACAGGATTCCGGATACAGTGAGACTAAAATCCGAAGCCCAGGCGACCGACATCCTTGCAGCTCTGGAGAATTTTTTCTGGCAAACACCAGACTCCTTGATGTCCTTGCTGGACGCTCGCTGCTCTGAGCAAACCCATCCCTTTGAACGCACAGTCATTGCCGCCGATATGGAAACGTTGCAAAACTTTGCTCAAAAACGCGATGCACGACGGCCCGAGCCAAGTCAGATGGCGTTGCTGTAGCTAATGATGGCTCAAGCCCATCCGGTTCTTAGCTGTTTTCAGTAGACCGGAACCCTTGGCGACGACCGGCTAAACGAGCAGCAGGACGGGCTTCCGAGCCAAAAGTTTCGCCCCCGTTGCGGCCGAACACCTGTGATATTATTTCGCAAAACGTTCTAAATAAGCACGTTGCAACCGTGTTAACACTTAACATATTTAAATAAAGGCACTTGCAGCAAAGTGTTAACCCCATGTTAATGATTTGTTAACCCTTAAGTCATTGATCATAAACATTGTAACCGATGTTAACCCTCTGGCGACTTCATACCCATCATCATTGCCTGTTTCGCCAAAGCCTCTCACGAAAACTGGTCGCCCATTGCCTCTCATCGCTGAAGCGCCAACTTCCTCATCCCACTAAAACAGCGAAGAACCGCCCACCCCCGTGCGGCCGACATTTGATGCTTGCAAATATAAAACTGCGGTTCCTATTTTGAGCTTCCATGTTTTCGCTTTTCAAAGGAACTGTGTCCGCGGAGGAGTTTGCCTCGGCAATTTGGGAGAGCACCCGGGATTGGCCCTTAAAATATGGCATAGAATTCAGGCAACCTTTTGAAAACAGCTTCGCCAATAGTCCGAATGATGCCTTAATTGAAATTGTCTACTTTCTCGCGTTTGCCACCGAATATGCTTTGCTGCACTTGCTGGAAAAGGCGCCGCCAGTCCAACAATCGGTTCGAAACAAATTTATGTCGTCCGTGGAGCAATTTGCCGCTGAAAATAACTGTCCGCCGATTCCATCAGGTGATTGGCATGGCGATGGATTGATCTGGACGGCGCGCGAGACGAGACCCGATCGCGATAGTGTAACAAATCTAAAGCAGCGGTTTGATCTCTATGGCGCGGCGGTGTCCCGGCGCCATGACAAACCGGCAGCCGAACGAGCGGCCCATATCCTGGCGGCTTTGTGCGGCACAACGGATATCGCCTTTATCATTTGTGTTACGCCGTTATTCACCGGCCGCTGGAATGGGGTCAAAAATTCCCTGGAAAGATTGAAGATCACTTAGTGACCCAAATCTCATGAAACAAATCCAGCCCATCTTTCTGTTCCTGCTTCTCTCGCTCTCAAGCGCCATGACCCAAACCAACGCGTTAAATTTGCCGCCGATCGCCGCCGGCCCCTTTAAGCCGGATTGGAACTCGTTGACGAATTATCAGTGCCCGGAATGGTTTCGCGATGCGAAGTTTGGCATTTGGGCGCATTGGGGACCGCAATGCCAGCCGGAACATGGCGATTGGTACGCGCGCTATATGTATATCCAGGGAAGCGCGGACTACGATTCGCATTTGCAGGAATATGGCCATCCTTCGACAAACGGCTTTAAGGACGTGATTCATGATTGGAAAGCCGCCAATTTCAACCCCGACAAGCTTCTGGCATTCTACAAAAAGAACGGCGCCAGGTATTTCATGGCATTGGCTGACCACCATGACAACTTCGATAATTGGGATTCCAAATATCAGCCCTGGAATTCCGTGAATGTCGGCCCGCACAAGGATTTGATTGGCGGTTGGGCGGCTGCGGCGCGCAAGTACGGCCTGCGTTTCGGGGTCAGCGTTCACGCATCGCACGCATGGTCGTGGTATGAAGTCGCACAGGGCGCCGATACCAACGGCCCTTTTGCCGGCGTGCCATACGATGGAAAATTGACCAAAGCAGACGGCAAAGGCCAATGGTGGGACGGCCTCGATCCCCAGGATTTATACGCCCAAAACCATGCGCCGGGCAAAAAGCTGGTCTGGACCTGGGACCAATCCCAGGGCAGCAGTGTTCCCGATGCCGCTTACATGGAAAAATATTTCAAGCGGGTCAAACAACTTTGGGACGATTACCAACCCGACATGATTTATTTTGATGATGGCGTCCTGCCCTTTCATGGTGTCACTGATGAAATCGGGCTCAGCCTCGCCGCGCATTTTTACAATACGAGCATCCAACGACATCACGGCCGGAACGAAGCGGTAATGACGGATAAACATCTGAACGACGTCGAACGGCGGTCCCAGGTATACGATATCGAGCGTGGCCGGTCCGGCGGCATATTGCCGCAGCCCTGGGAAACCGACACCTGCCTCGGTTCGTGGCATTATGACCGCGCCATCTTTGAGCATCACAGTTACAAAACCGCCGCGATCGTCATTCCGATGCTTGCTGACGTGGTGAGCAAAAACGGCAATTTGCTGCTAAGCGTGCCGTTGCAAAATGATGGCACACCGGACAGTGACGAAATAAAGATCGTTAATGACATCGGCACATGGCTGAAAATAAATGGCCACGCCATTTATGCGACGCGCCCCTGCAAAATTTATGGCGAAGGCCCCTGGACGCAAACCCGGGAA
>DASXFM010000422.1:0-8606 GCA_036489615.1 Verrucomicrobiia bacterium
GACCAATCGGGCCTCGGGCGCGGGGATCGTCCTGGAAACGGTTGATCCAAGCGGCCGGATTCAGCGGGCATCCGACGTACATTCATCCATTACCTATAAAATCATTCGGCAGGGAGTCGAGGGCGTAAGCATTTGTATTGAAGGCATCCAGGACCGAAAAACTGATCCGGACGTGACCAGTGCATGGACGCTAACGCTCCTGCCAAATAGCCGCAAATTCACCCTCACGGCCCGGACCACAGTTCGCTCCGCCCGGCCGGTTAAGGCCATCGAGATTAACGTCTACGCGAATCAATGGTTCATGAATGGCTTCTTCCAAAAGGGAGTCGTGCAGTACGTCAATTGCAGTGACGAGACATTTTTTACGACCAACCGGCTTGAGACATTTTATACCATGGACGATCGCCGTGGTTCTATCGCGGTCTTGCCAAATCTTTCGATGGGTCCGAACGCCTGGGCCATGTTTTCGTGCGGCACCAACTGGGGCGTGGGACTACAAGCTGTTTTAATGGGCAATTCCCCGACGCCTGAGCAGTGGCACCCATGTGATTGGAACTCCATCCCGACAATCACCCCGGCCACAGGCGCGGTACTTGAAACGTCTGAGGACATTTTTGTAAATAACTATGCGTTTCCCGATTTTGCAGTCGCGCCGAATAGTCCAATGTCATTCCCAGACCTACGAACGTTTTATACTGCCATTTATGGGAGTGCCGCCGGTGTGCTCGGGAGCTTCAAGCACGACGGCAGCGCATATCCGACGCTCGCAGCGCCGAAATATCCGTATGGCAACCTGTATACATTTTTCGACCCGGATTCATGGTCCACAGTCAATACGTTGAGTTTTTCCGGAAATCCGTATCTCCAGAACCAGGCGCGCCGAATCGTGGAATTGGCGGCGGCCCATATCAATCATGGACAGGTCCCTCATCATTTTATTGACGGCACGCCCACCTATATCGCCATTTCCAGAGCAACCCAAACGGGTCCGAATATTTTCTGGGTCCTCGCAGCCATTGATTACGCGAATTCGGCCGGAAATGAATCCTGGTTACGCGAACATTATCCGCAATTGAAAGCCGCCACCGACTGGGTCCTTGATTGTTATGATCCGGGCAGAAAGCTGGTGAAAGTGGGCGGGCCATTGTTCATTGATGTTTTTATCCGCCAGGGTTACACGCTCGATAGCAACGCGATGCTGCTGCATCTGTTACCCGAAATGTCTGCCGTGGCCGAATTTTGCGACGATGGGGCTAGTGCGAACCGCTATTCGCAACTGGCCGGCGCGATCAAGGAAGGGTTGAACACGGGTTTATGGGATGGGCACGATCATTATATCACGCAACGCAATGCCGACTGGTCAACGCGCGATATGGTGGACTACGACGGCAATTACGCGGCAGTGGCATTCGGAGCCGCGAACCAGGAGCAAGCCGCCGCGATCTTCCGGCGGCTGGATGGCGGGCCCCACACACATCCGGGAAATCGCGGCACGTGGACATCCGAAAAATATTATGGGCCGCAGGATTGTTTCGGCGGCAACACCGGCGATTCGGCCACGGCCATGGCTAGAATTTGGTGGCTTGACCTCGCCGCACGCCGCGCAACGGGCGATGTGACAAACTTTTATAGATATTTCCGGCCAATCCAGAACGATTTGCTCCAGCATACCTGGCTGACGGAACGATACAATGAGCAAGGGAAATCAATTCGGGCGCCGTATTACCACGAGTATCCCGAAATCACCGCAATGGTCCTCCGCGAAATGGTCTATGGCATCGATATCAAAATCAACCGCATCCAAATAAAGCCGTTCGGCATCCATTCATTTCATTATCGGATGGGCGATCTGGACGTTTCCTACAGTCAAAATCACGTGAGCCTTTGCATTCCCGGACAGAGTGAAAGGCCTTACCAAATTGGCGGATTATTTCCCGACACTCGATACGCGCTCTCCACGGGGGACGCAATCACAACCGATCACGATGGCACTGCAACATTTAGGGCGCCCACGGGAATGAGGTTCACTCTAAAGCAAAGTTTATAGTCTTCAATTTACCACATTGATCGGTTTGCCGGATAAGAAAGCGGCGATATTTTGCGCAGTGACGGCCATTAATCGGCGGCGGGCTTCGATGGCGGCCCAGGCGATGTGCGGCGTGAGTGTGATGTTTGGGGCCTTGAGCAGCGGATTCCCCGGCGTAATCGGTTCGCTTGAAACGACGTCCAGCGCAGCTCCGGCAAGCTTTCCCTGCAGCAAGGCCTCAGCGAGATCGCGTTCGTTAATCAATGCCCCGCGCGCAGTATTGATCAGATAAGCATTTTTTTTCATGCGACCCAGCAATGTCTCGTTGACCATGCCGGCGTTTTCGGGGGTGAGAGGACAATGCAAGGTCACCACATCGGATTCGGCGAACAAGTCCGGGATTTCCCGCCACTCGACCGGGTACGGCGGAACCTGGCCACGCGTGCGATTATTAGCGAGAACCTTCATTTTAAAGGCCGTGGCCAATTCGCCAACTCGTCGGCCGATCCGCCCAAACCCGACAATGCCAATCGTGCGCCCGGCTAATTCGGCGATTGGTGTGCGCCAAAAACAAAAGTCGCCGCTCCTGGACCATTCGCCTTGCTTGACCAGTTCACTGTGCAACTGCGGCTGACAGTAGAAATTGAGCAGGAAAGCCATCACATATTCCGCCACGGTATCGGTCGCGTAAACCGGCACGTTCGCCACCGGGATGCCGCGCGCGCGGGCGGCCTGACTATCGACGATATTGTAGCCCGTTGCCGTGACGCCGATGAATTTGAGTTTTGGCAACTGATTGATTATCGCGGCTGAAAGCGGGGCCTTGTTCGTGAGAATAATATCGGCGTCACGAGTGCGTTCGACGATTTGTTCGACGGGAGTGCGATCGAAGCACGTGAACGCGCCGAGTTTGGCGACTTCATCCCACGGATTATCGCCCGGGTTCAGAGTATAACCGTCCAGCATGATGATGTTCATAAAGACGAGTGCGTATAGAATTTGCGCGAAAAAGTGGCAATAAAAAGTTGATGGACGGAATCCACGGTACAAAGGAAGACAATCAATCGCCATCTCAAACCACCTGACGACGATTCTCCTTCTCCCAGCGGGCCGGGCCTACGGGGCAAAGACGGTAATACTCATCGGCGGAAGATAAATTTCGGCGGAGAACTTTTGGCTGTGCCACTTGTGCTCGTGCGCGTGCACCTCGCCCCAGTTTCCCGTGTTGCTTCCGCCGTAGATGCCTGCGTCGCTGTTCAAAATTTCCCGCCATCGGCCGCCCCGCGGCAGGCCGATACGATAGTTGGGCCGGGCCACGGGCGTGAGATTGAGAATAACGGCCATCGGGTCTGAGCCGTCTTTTTTCTGGCGAACAAATGACAGAACGCTGTTTTCATTATCCGCGCAATCAATCCAGTAAAAGCCGCTGTAGTCATAATCCGCCTGCCAGAGCGAGGGCCAGGCGGTGTAAATCGCGTTCAGGTCTTCGACGAATTTTTGCAGGCCGCGGTGGAATGGGCCTGAGTCGAGCAACCACCAATCGAGCTGGCCATTTTCGTTCCATTCATTGCTTTGACCAAATTCGCAGCCCATGAACAGCAATTTCTTTCCCGGAAAAAGCCATTGATAGCCGAGCAACGTCCGCAGGTTGGCGAATTTTTGCCAATCGTCGCCGGGCATCCGGCGATGCAACGAACCTTTGCCGTGGACCACCTCATCGTGCGAGAGCGGTAGAATAAAATTTTCGTGATGATGATAGATCATCGCAAAGGTCAAATCGTTATGATGGAATTTCCGGTGGATGGGGTCGCGGCTGAAATAATCGAGGGTGTCGTGCATCCAGCCCATGTTCCATTTGAAGGAAAATCCCAGGCCACCGATGTAGGGCGGACGCGTCACCTGCGGCCAGGCCGTGGATTCCTCGGCGATGGTCATGATTCCGGGGAATTCGACGTGGATGATATGATTGAATTTGCGCAGAAACTCGATGGCTTCCAGATTTTCGCGTCCGCCGTATTGGTTCGGAAGCCATTCGCCTTGCTTGCGCGAGTAGTCCAGGTAAAGCATCGAAGCGACGGCATCCACGCGCAGGCCGTCAATGTGAAAGCGCTCGCACCAAAAGAGCGCATTGGCCACAAGGAAATTGGAAACTTCATGGCGGCCATAGTTAAAAATGAGCGTGCCCCAATCCTGGTGCGCGCCGCGCCGCGGGTCTTCATGCTCGAAGAGCGCGGTGCCATCGAACCGGGCAAGCGCCCAATCATCGCGCGGGAAATGGGCCGGCACCCAATCCACAATCACGCCAATGCCCGCTTCATGAAGGGCATTGACCAGGAATTGAAAATCTTCGGGCGTTCCATAGCGGCTCGTCGGCGCGAAAAATCCCGTCACCTGATAACCCCAGGAAGGATAATAGGCGTGCTCGGCCACCGGCAAAAATTCTACATGCGTAAAACCCATCCGTTTGACATAAAGGGCGAGCGGCTCAGCCAATTCACGGTAGCTCCACGATTCGGTCGCGGTCTTTTTTTTCCAGGAACCGATGTGGACTTCGTAAATGCTCATCGGCGAGCGCAAGGTGTCGCGCTCCTTTCGTTTGGCCATCCAGGCGCCGTCGGTCCATTTGAACTTTTTCGTATCCCACACGATGGCGGCGTTTTTGGGCGCCACTTCGAAGAAGAAACCAAACGGATCCGTCTTCAATTTGATTTGGCCATGGGCATCGTGGATTTCGAATTTGTAATGCGCGCCGATTCCGACGCCCGGAATGAAAATCTCCCAAACACCGGAACCGCCAAGCAACCTCATGGGATGGAACCGACCATCCCAGTTATTGAAGTCACCGACGACGCTGACGCGCCTGGCGTTGGGCGCCCAGACGGCGAAACTGGTTCCGGCCAGGCCGTCCACCACCCGCAATTGGCCTCCAAGTTTTTCATAAATTTTCCGTTCATCGCCCTTTGCCCACAAATACAGATCTCCTTCTCCAAGCGTCGGCAAAAATGAGAAAGCGTCCCTGGTGCGCCACGTCTTCCCGGCTTGATTGGTGATAACCAGGTCGTAGGCGTAGACGGTGTTGGCGGCTTTGGTAACGCCTTCAAAAACATCGGTGTTTGGAATGCGTTCAAGGGCAAATTTTGGCTTGTCCTTTTCGTGAACCGGCTGGACTTCGACCCTGGCAGCACCGGGTAACAGAGCGCGAACCACCACGCCCGATTTATCGCCCAGAATATGCATCCCCAGAAGAGTGTGGGGCGATTGATGTTTTAATTCGACAAGGCTCCTTAATTCTTCATTTGTCAGAATCATGTACTCAGAGTTTAGCACGCCCGGCCCAACGTTCAAGCGGTCAAGTGAATAACCGCAATTCCCGCCTCCTCTGGAATTTACGATTTACGATCTACGCGTCGTGGGTTGCACGACGATCTTTACGGCTCGGATGAATCGTTTGGTGTGATTTTCTGAGCCTTTTACATCAGAAAAATGCATCAGCTTTCCGACTTTCATCGGATTCAATGCCATCACGTAAATCGTAAATGAAAAACGCTTCAACGTCCTTAGACGAAAATCGTTTGATCGCGACCCGGGCCGACGGAGGCAATAAGCAATTTTGCGTTGGTCAACTCGGCGATGGCTTTGAGATACGACCGGGCTTTGGGCGGCAATTGGCGCCAGGTACGGGCCTTGTCCGTGGGCGTACGCCAGCCTTCAAATTCCACATAGACCGGTTTGCACTCGGCCAGGGCCTGGGCGTCATTTGGAACAAAATCGTAGCGTTCCTTCCCGTGCTGATAGGCGACGCAAACCTGGATGGTTTCGAGCGTGTCCAGACCGTCGAGATTGGTCACGGCCAACTCATCGATGCCGTTAACCATAGCCGCGTGGCGTGTAGCCACGGAATCGAACCAACCACAGCGTCGCGGCCGGCCCGTCGTAGCGCCAAATTCACGTCCCATGCCGTGAAGCAGGTCGGAGATCTCGGCATTTTCCGTCGGGAGCGGCCCCTCGCCCACGCGCGTGGTATACGCCTTCATGACGCCAACGACTCGGTCCATGCGATGCGGCGGCACGCCCGAACCCGTGCAGGCGCCGCCGGCGGTGGTGTTGGAGGAAGTCACAAACGGATACGTTCCATGATCAATGTCCAGAAACGTGCCCTGCGCGCCTTCGAATAGAATGTCCGCGTTCCGCTGCATGGCGTGGTGTAAAAGAACCACCGTATTTTGGACAAACGGTTTCAGGAACTTTCCGGCGGCGCTGTAATCGGCAAATACCTTTTTAAAGGACAACGGCCTGGCGCCCAGGGAGGCGAGCACGGCGTTGTTTTCGCGAATGCGCGGGGCCAGTTTTTCTGAAAGCCGGTCCGGATCGATCAAATCGTTCACACGCAGGCCGACGCGCGCGGCTTTGTCGCCATAAGCGGGGCCGATACCACGCTTGGTGGTGCCGATTTTATTTTTGCCTTTGATCACTTCGCGCTGCGCGTCCAATTCCCGGTGATACGGCAACACGACGTGCGCTGTCTCGCTCAAAATAAAGTTGGCCGGCGTGGCTTTGACCTTTAATTTTCGCAACCCTTCGATTTCCTCAACCAAACCGATGGGATCCACGACGACGCCGTTACCGATGACGCACAATTTGCCTTTTCGCAGAATGCCGGAGGGCACGAGGTGCAGGACATATTTATTTTTGCCGATAAAGACCGTGTGACCGGCGTTGTTGCCGCCGGCGTAACGGACGACCACGTCCGCGTTCTCCGTCAACACGTCAATAATCTTGCCTTTGCCTTCGTCGCCCCATTGGGCGCCAACCAGAATCGTGTTCATATTCAACAATAAAAATCCCCGAACATCGTGTTCGGGGCAAAGCAGTGATTCTTTGCGGTGAGAAAGTAAAGATGCCGGGACAGTGTGTCAATGTCCGAAATCCAAGGGTCGTCACACATTACGTATGTATAGGAAAGTAAACGTGTAAACGAGAATGACAGGAACCGGCTTGTGAGCGAAAAGAGCCGGTGTTTATTGGAAATCTTGCAGAATCTCTGTTCTTCGACCGGTGTAAACGGCGATCGCATTACGTGTTCCGCTCCAAGCCAAGTGAAGTCGGGCAACTATTCAGGAACTCGGCGTGCAACCGACCCGGACGAAGTGTTCGCCGACATGCTCGACATACAAATCGCGTCCAATATCAGTGAAATCTGCGGAATCCGCGTCTCAGAATGTTGCGACTCCGACGCCAGCACTCGAACGGGCAAATCCAAAAATAAAAGAATGCCCAACAAATCGTGCTCAACCAAATGCTGACCGGCGATATGACGCCGCACGACCAGCAAAGCTCGAAGAATCTGGTCAGCGTACGAATCGCCCGCCGGAAGGTCCCCGGCGGTCGAAGTATCCATGGCACTCATCCGTCCCGCTGAAGCCATCAATCGCGCCGTCAAATCTCGCTCACTACGAGGAGCAACGGCATCACGCAAAATCTCTTTGGCTTCCAGATAAGTCATGCACCTAATGCTGTCGAACAACCAAAACCCGGACGATTTGCCAGAAATCACCAACAATGCGAGTACCAAATCAATACTCCTCCGCCAGGAACGAGCAAGCAGAAAATTCCGCCAACCATCACGGCTTCCTCTGCGGCAAATTGAACGCCATCTTGAATCAAGCCTGGGTGATTGGTTGGAAAAGGCCTGATCACATGGTGCTCGTGCGATGTCCGGTCGCGGCCTCCGCATGTAAACCAAACTCTCTCAATATTTCGCGTATGCCTTGCTTTTTAAGTTCCAGCTCCCGCGCTCGCAGATGGGAAGCTTGCCTTTCATCAAAATTCTTCCGGCCCGGCTCGGTCAAAGCTGAAATCCTCGCGCGTAAGGCCTTCGACCGGGCAGTTAGCAAACGCTCTGCGAGACGCTGCACCGTTGGCATTTTGTCAGCCCGCTCCGCTTCAGGCAGGGTCTTTAGGGCCTCGACCGCTTGACGCAGCGAAATCTCGGCGTCCTGCACCTTCGTTTCGTGTGTGAATCCGCTAAATTGTCCTGTCCACTGTGCCATGATACGACCTGGCTCTGACGAGCCAAGGAAATCGTTACATAACCTAAACCGTCCAACAGCTCAAGAGGATTGAGCACTATATCAGTCGACACCGTAAATCAAGAAAGAGGCTGCCCATCACAATCAAAAATCGTGTTGGCGAGAAACAGCAATCCGTTGGCTGCGTTCGTGAATCTAAACAAAAAATCTTCGATTACGCCGGCGTCATCGAAACCAGGCGTGATGACGCAGCCACACACGAGGCGAACATGGTGAATGCGCGCCAGCGTATAAATTAGAACGTCCTTGTCTTTGATGACCTGCCTGGCAAATCCGGAAAATCCTTGTAAATGTTGGGTCACTTGCTGCCCCGGCATAAAATTCATGTCGACTTGCCCGGCATCAAGCGTGAATTGAACGCCGGTCGCGTCCCCGCCCTGGCCCAAACCATCGTAGGACTGAATGCCCTCGATCCTGTCGAACATCCGCGAACCCATCATGGATGGGTCGGCAATATAAATAGCAGCGTTGTCTGGCATAGATTCGATACG
>DASXFM010000431.1:0-8642 GCA_036489615.1 Verrucomicrobiia bacterium
TATCGATTACGCGATTGCCCTCTACAACCAGGTGCTCGAAAAAGAGCCGGGCTTCTTTGATTGCCGAAAGGCCCTCCGCACGGAGCAATTTAAAAAAGCCGGCACCGGCGGCGGCTTCTTCAAAAAAATGCTGAGCGGCGCGGGCTCTTCTCCGCTCGTTGCCAAAGGCCAGCTTGCCTTGCGCTCCAATCCGGCCGGCGCGCTCGTCATCGCCGAACAAATTCTCAACAGCGACCCAAACAGCTCCGGCGGGCACAAGATCATTGTTGAAGCCGCGGAGGCCCTGGAATTTCCAAGAACTGGCGTGTTGTCTTACGAAACGCTGGTCAAAAATTCACCCAAGGACAAAAACCTGGTGATTGCCTATGCCCTGGCCTGCGCGGAAGCCGGAAACGCCAAGCCGGGTGAAACTGCGCTCATGAATTTGCTGAGCGAGAACCCAAACGACGGCGAATTAAAGCAGGCGCTCAAAGACATGTCCGCCCGCAAGACGCTTGGCGAAGGCGGCTACGGCGCGCTGGAAGGCGGCAAAGGATCTTTCCGCGACGTCCTGAAAAACAAAGAAGAAGCCGCCCTGCTCGAACAACAAAATCGCGTGGTAAAAACTGAAGACCGGGCCGAAACCCTGATCAAGGAATATGAGGGCCGACTTCAAAACGAACCAAACAATTTAAAACTGGTTCGCACTCTGGCCGAGCTTTACACGGAAAAAAAGCAATTTGACCAGGCATTTACCCTCTATGACCGCGTCAAGAATTCCGAGATGGGCAATGACCCTTCGCTGGAGGCAGCCATCGCCAAGACCAGGGTCAGACAATTCGAACATCAAATCGAGCAGATCAACCCGTTTGCCCCTGACCATGCCGCGCAAGTCGAACAACTCAAGGCCGCCAAACTGGAATTTCAAGTCACTGAATGCCAGAAGCGCGCCGAACGATATCCGACCGATTTGGCCATTCGATACGAAATGGGCGCGCTCTATTTCCAGATCGGCAAATACAGCGAGGCCATCCAGGAGTTCCAGAAGGCGCGACAAAATCCCCACAAGAAGCTCGCGTCGATGAATTACCTGGCGCAATGCTACTCCAAGAAGAAAATGTTCGACTTTGCCGCGCGTGCGCTCCAGGAGGCCATCAAGGAGAAACAGATCTTCGATGAAGAGAAGAAAGAAATGACCTATAATCTCGGCATCGTCTTTGAAAATATGGGCAAAAAGGACGAGGCCCTCGAGCAGTTCAAAGTTCTCTACGACATTGATAGCAGTTATAAAGACGTCGCGGCCAAAGTGGAAGCGTCGTACGGATAATACAGATTGCCGCTGGTGGATTGGGAATCGATCCGCTACGTGGTCAATCCGCCTGGTCCAGAGCACCAAGCACTGCCTTGCTGTAAGATGATGGAAATTCCAAGGGGTCCGGTTGACGCAGGACAATTGCGGGAACGTTCGGATTTTTAGGAAAAACCAGCACCAACGGCACACCGGCGCCGCCGTATTTCGAAATCTCATCGGTCATTTGCGTCGGCGCGCGTGTGTAGTCGCCTATTAGCGTGACCGCGTCGAGATCTTTCAGCTTCCCGGTAACAGCCGGGCTTTCCAGCGCCGGTTTGACAATCGCGTTGCACGTCACACACCAGGTTGCCGTGAAATCCACAAGCACCGGTCTCCCATCGGTTCGTGCCTGAGCGACCGCCTCCGGGCTCCACGGCTTCCAAACAAGGTCCTTTACGGAGGCATCTATTAGACCATTGTCCGCTTCTTTTTCTGCCGTCATTTGCCGCCAATGCAACTGACCTTCAAGTGCATAGGAGTATCCGCCAACGAGCAGAATTAAAAGGACAACGACGGCAATGCCCTTTCCACCACGGCCACGCTGGATGAAATCACCGAATATCCACGCGGCACAAGCGACGATAACCAGAAATACACCGAGCCAAAACACCCGGGAACCGTAATCGCTGGCGGCCACGTTGAAGAGCCAGACCGTCGTGGCCAGCATCGGAAAACCAATAGCTATCTTGAATTTTTCCATCCACGCGCCCGGCTTAGGCAGAAATTTCAGAAGCGCGGTATTGCAGCTCAACAGAACGTAAGGCGCAGCCAGGCCAATTCCGATAAACATGAAGATCAAAAATATGACGGCCGCGCTCTGAGCAAATGCGAATCCCAGCGCTCCTACGAGATAAGCAGCCGTACACGGCGTGGCCAGCGTGGTTGCCAGAAAGCCATTGAAAAATGCGCCGGCAGGGCCATGCCTGGATGCGAGATCACCTGCAGCATTCATTATCTTTCCGCCAGGTGTTACTTCAAAAACGCCAAATAAATTCAATGCGATGAGCATCGAAAGCACGGTAAGGCCAACGACAAAAATGGGACTGCTAAACTGCATCCCCCAACCCACATGGTGGCCAGCCGCTTTGAGACCAATGAAAATGAGAGCCAGCGCGGCAAATGACGCCAGCACGCCGCCTGCGTAAATAAATCCCAAGTTACGGACACGTCGTGGTTCGCTACGCGCTTCGCTGACAAACCCTAGAATCTTCAACGCAATCACCGGCAGTACGCATGGCATGACATTCAAGATCAGACCACCGATGAAGGCGTAGAGGAGAAATTTGGCAAGGGAGGCGGCTGACATTTGTCCCGTAGTCCCGTCAGTGGAAACCAAAGCGGCAGGCGTGTTGGTCGCCGCAGATGACGGGGCTGAGGTTCCCGCCTCCGAAGGCGGGTGGTCCGCAACTGGTATTTGCACTTCCGTGCCAGTTCGGCGATCGCTCCCAAATTCCAGGACGAAGACGCCGGAAATCTCCGTTGGCCAATCCCCGGAGAACTTCTTCACATCTTTCCGCAGGCGAATTTCCCCCATATTGATCGACAGCACTTCGGTTACAGGTTGAATCTCGTAATTGTCGTTGGCGTCGGGAAAGAAATCGGCGCCGGCAAGATGCGGATTGATGGCGAGATTGGCTGGCGACGGTTGATCTATGATTAAGGATCGTGTGTCGTTACTGACAGCCCCATCCCACCAGGCACGCCAGGGAACATCGGCGCGGCTGATAGTGACAGGAACTTTTGCCCTCCACGCCTCAATTGCCGTCGCCTCGGATGACGGCTTCGTTTCACCGCCGATATTGAGTGTAGCCTGGACGGACGTCTTGACCGGGATGCAAACATCTTTGCATTCAAGCCACGTCAAATTTGCCTTCAAGGTCAATGGGCCGGACGGGACATTTGCGCCGATTTTCAGCGGCACGAGCAGCATGGTTTCGCCGTTGTAGCCGTACGTGGTGACTTCGACAGGCGGGAGTTTTTCCGGAAGTGGCCATTGAATGTCACCGGCCGTCACACCGGTCGGCAGTTGCCAGGCGATGGTGGTGGGCATGCCGGCATCGCCGGAATTCTTCCAATAGGTGTGCCATTCGGGCTCCATTTTAAGGTCCACGCCGACCCAAACGGTGTCCCCCGGCTTGGCGGTGTCGTCGGACAGGACCAAGGTGGCCTGGGTATGGGCGGCACGGGCGGTCAAAGCCATCAGGCCCAAAAGCAGGGAAAGCAGGAATCCGGCGCGTCGCATACGTATTAGATGCCAGATTTCGAGGAACGTTGAAATGATTTTTGAAGTGTATGCAGCAAAGGCGTCTTCGAGGCCAAACACCGCCCCAGGCGCAGGTTTTTCCTAATGGCAGTCGTGGTACAAACCGGCGCATTGACTTGCATTCGCCCTGCGTCTAATCTTGGTGTTCAATGCTGGACACGATAGAGAAACTTTTGGTCTTGCAGGACCGCGATCGCAAAATTCATCGCGTTCAAGAGGAACTCGCCCACATTTCGCCCGAACGCGAGAGCCTCACCGCCAAAGCAGCCGCGACCCAGACCCAACTCGAAGCCGCCAAAACCCGGGTTAAACAAATCGAATCCGAGCGCAAGCGGCTGGAAATCGAAGTCGAATCCAAAAAATCGCAGATTGAGAAATACGCCAACCAACAGCTTCAAACCCGAAAAAATGAGGAATACCGGGCCTTGGCGCAGGAAATCGAGCATTGCAAAGCGGAAATTACCAAGATCGAGGATCATGAAATTGAGTTGATGGAGAAGGCCGAGGCCGCGCAAAAGGAAGTGCTGCGCGCCATGGCCGACGCCAGCGCCGCAAAATCAGCAGTGGAAAAGCAGGTCGCCGAACTCAATCAGCGTGAAGGAAATCTAAAAAAAGATTTTGCCGAATACCAGCAAGGACGGATTGACCTGGCGGCGGCCGTGGATGATACGGCACGCGTTCGCTATGAGCGCCTGCTCAAAAGCAAAGGCGACAACGTCATCGTCGGCATCAACCACGGCGTTTGCGGTGGCTGCCATATGAAATTGCCGGCTCAGATTTTGGTGGACTGCAAGTCGCAAAGGGACATCGTCTCGTGCTCCAACTGTGGCCGCATTCTGTACTATACTCGAGACATGGAATTGGTGGCGGCGGATTGATGACCGCTTGAAGCGGCCGGATCATTGAGCCAAACGGGTCGAAGACTTCTCCAGCCTTTCATGGGCAAATTCAACGACCATCTCCGGTGAAATAGCGGTCAGGCACTCCATCGAATTTTTCCATCGGCAATAAGACTTAAGACAGGGAGAACAGGGCAAATCAATCCGCATAACGTTCTCAAGCTGCCCGTAAGGACCGGAGTTCCGCGGATCTGTGGGGCCGAACAGCGCCACCACTGGCACGCCCAGCGCCGCGGCCGCGTGCATCGGACCGGTGTCATTCGTGATCATCAGTCTGCACCGCCGCAACCATTCAATCATTTCGGGCAGGGTCGTTTCCCCGCATAGATTCAGGACTCGGTCGGGCACGGCTCGGGAAATGATTTCTCCATGCGGCTTGTCGGACGCTCCACCCATGACCGCGAATCGGGCATCCGGGACCTTTTGCGCAAACAAGCGGACGAATTCGGCGAAATTTTGCGCCGGCCAGCACTTCGTCGGCCAGCGCGCGCCGGGCTGAATAGCGATCCATCGGGTATGGCTAACCCTCACATCACCGTGACCCTCTCCCCTCCCATCCGATGGAAGCGGAGAGGGAACTGCAGTCGAAAGCTGGTTTTCGTTCCGGGACTTGTCAGCCAACACCGGGTCCTGTGCAGATACAACCTGGGGCCATTTTGCCTTCACAGTCGCGGCCACAGTCGGACGCTCCGGGAGCCACTGGAAATTCATGTGGGTCGGCACTCCGAGAGAGGGCAATATTGAAAGGTAGCGCCCCACGGCATGGTTCTCTTTTGATCCGCCCAGCGCGACATCGTAAAGCACATGAGCGCCTTCACGGCCACCCTCTCTGGGATTATCCAATCCAATCAGCCGCCCGCCACACGAAAGCCAGCCGAAGATGGCGCTCCGCAACAGCCCCTGAAGGTCAATCACCCAATCGAAGTGCTGCGCCCGCATCCATTGAACGCTCTGGACCATTTCAGGCCAGTGAAGCGGCGACGTCCATCGCTCACGCTGAAACAAAATGATTCCTGCCAAATCAGGATCGCCCTCAAGCAACGGCGCGAACCGGGGATCCACCCACCAAAAGATTTCCGCATCGCGAAAATGAAGCTTCAATAAACGCAGGACCGGAAGCGCCTGGATGATGTCCCCCAGCGAGCTTGGTTTCAGGATGAGAATTTTCAAAGCGCACGGACAACGGGCATACAATGCGGAAGCCGGCGCCTTGCATCACCCGTCAATGGCTTACTTTCCGAACTCGAGCCGTTCCGCCAGCCGTTCGGGAAGCCCGGCTTCGCGGATTTTGGCCTGCGCCGTGGCGATGTCATAATCCACCCGGCGCAACTCAATGGTGGCTGCGTCCAGGTCATAAATGACGTAGGCCGCCTTGGGATTGTTGTCGCGCGGCTGGCCCACAGCGCCGACGTTTACGAAATATTTTTTCGCGGGGTCCACCTTGAATTTGGAAAATGTGCCGCCCCGCACCACCGTGTCCCGCATGAACGCCACCGGCACGTGCGTATGGCCAAAAAAACAAACCGGAGTCGTTTGATACGGAAAACTCGCGGCCGCCTGAAGTTTGTCGAAGACGTAACCCCAGCGTTGGGGGGCGTCGAGCGTGGCGTGAACGATCGTGAAGTTGGCCACCATTTTGGTGTATTTGAGATCGCGAAGCCAATCACGGTCATCCTGGCTGAGTTGCCGGCGAGTCCAATGGACCGCTTCGGCCGCGTTGGGATTAAATCCTTCCAACTGCTCATCGATGGAGCAATATTCGTCGTGGTTTCCTTTCACGCAGGGGACGTTCATGTCCCGGATAATCTTCAAACATTCCTTCGGATTTGCGTTGTAGCCCACAACGTCACCCAGGCAGACATATGCGTCGGGCTTCTGCGCCTTCGAGTCCTCAAGGACCGCTGTCAGCGCTTCCAAATTGGCATGAATGTCTGCAATAATGGCGTATTTCATTTTTTAGCAAAAACCCGCGGCAGGATTTCGATCCATCAGGTGGACTCCCGCTTCAATTCGTTCATGTCGTTTCCGCGTACTCTCTCGTTCATGCGATGATCTTAAATCCGCGCATGTCATCTTGTGCATCGGTCCAAGTTACATTCTCGTCACGAATAAATCCAGCAAGACCGGAATCCCGAATTGCCGTCTGAAACGCCTCCAATTCGGTACGGCGCCCCTCGGTAACCAATTCGACCCGGCCATCGTCTAAATTACGCACAGTTCCAGTAACTTCAAACCCAGCCGCCACGGATTTCACATTGTAACGGAATCCGACACCCTGAACCCGGCCCGAATAATAGACCTTCATCCGTTGCCGTTTCTCCATTAGCGGCTTGTCTGGCACAGCAGGGATGAAGCCAAACTGGCGGTCGTAAAGCAATCTTTTTGTTCATTTCAAATCCCCCCTCCCCCCTCCCTCTTTGCCCTTATCGTCAGAATTCGGCACTCACAAATACGGCCTGGACGGACTGGCGCTTGTGGAATCACCTCCAAAAGTATAAGGTTCATCCCGTGATTTACGACGCTTCATTGGACGATTTGCTCCAAAAAGCCTGGGATGGCAAACGCGTTTCCCAGGCCGATGCCCTGCGGTTGTATCGGCTACCGCTCGAGGAACTCGGCGCCCTGGCCGACCGCCGCCGCCAGATCGCCAAAGCCGGCGACTTCGACGGTCGCGGCAACGACGTCGTGACCTATATCGTGGACCGCAACGTCAACTACACAAACGTTTGCAATGTCTATTGCAAATTCTGTGCATTTTACCGGGTCGAAAAAGACGACGACGCCTACGTCATTACCCTGGACGAATTGGACAAAAAAATCGAAGAGACCATCGCCCTGGGCGGGACGCAAATGCTCATGCAGGGGGGGCATCATCCCAAACTCAACAAGCAGTGGTATCTCGATTTGCTTTCTCACGTAAAAGCCAAGTTTCCCGATTTTAACATCCATGGTTTCAGTCCCAGCGAATTCGTCCATTTCCGTGAAGTCTTCAACGAGCCACTCGAAAAAATTATTTCTGATTTTCGGGCGGCGGGCCTTGGATCCATTCCGGGCGGCGGCGGAGAAATTCTGGTGGACCGGGTGCGCCAAAGGATTTCCCCGCTCAAAGCGATGAGTAATGATTGGCTGGAAGTCATGGATGTGGCGCACCGGCTCGGCATGTATTCCAGCGCCACCATGATGTTTGGCCACGTGGAAACCATTGAAGACCGCATCGAACACCTGGAACGCCTGCGCGCGCAACAGGATAAATCATTGTCCTATAAAAGCGGCGGGCGCTTTACGGCTTTCATCTGCTGGACCTTCCAGGCCGAGTACACCAAATTGAAAGCGCCTACGGTAGGCGCGCACGAATATCTGCGCACGCAGGCCCTTTCACGCATCTATTTGGACAATTTCACCAACGTCCAAAGCTCGTGGGTCACGCAAGGGCTGGAGATTGGGCAAGTCGCGCTGAAGTACGGCGCAAATGATCTCGGCAGCATCATGATTGAGGAAAACGTCGTGTCGCAGGCCGGCACAACATTTCGCATGAGTGTGGCGGATATGAAACGCCTGATCTCAGACCTTGGCTACGAACCCCGTCAGCGGGACAATTGGTATCGCCTGGTAAATTAGGCAGCGTGACACTGGATGCCGCTCGACTGAGATTTCGCCTCAGTGCTTCAACGGCAGCGTTTCACCTGAATCCGACGATTGATACATCGCCGGCGGCAGATTCGGCGCTTTGCCCCGGCGATGAAGATGCCGAAATGCAAAATGCGCGAAGATAAAAATGGCGACGATACCCGCCACCAATGCCGCCACTCCTCCGACCTTCCAATTCAATTTCGAGAGCAGGAACATCGCGCGATCAACGGATTCCCGGGTTTGTTCCACCAGTGGAGGCGGCTCGCTAAAATTTGACGTTCCCTTCAATTCGCGGTCCAAATCGGCGGTGATTTTCGGCACATCCAATTTGAGCAACGTGGCGTAGTTTTTGACCGAACCCTTGATATAAATTGGCGCTGAGAAAACGTCGTAGTTTCCCTCTTCGAGAGCGCGGATATGGTCCGTCCGGATTTTGGTGGATTCCGCGACTTGTTCAATCGTGAGTTTTTTAGCTTCGCGCGCCGCGCGCAGCTGTTCGGCAACCGTAGGCATTTTTCGC
>DASXFM010000513.1:0-7810 GCA_036489615.1 Verrucomicrobiia bacterium
AAAATCATTGGTCAGGCCGAGGACCGTCGCGCTGAACAATCCCGCGCCGTTGTAAAACTGTGGGCCGACGTTCAAACCTCGAGTACTGCGGAAGACGCAAAAAATAGTGAAATCATCCTGCACCGGGCGATTGAGGGCGAGCACTTGATTATTGGCCCCGTTAAAATGGACCACGGGCAGCCCATTCAAAGAATTCGCCACATAGGTTGGGCGTTGATTTACCGCCGTCTGAAGCGCACTGAAACCGCGCCCGCTGGAATCCGACCAGAGCGCTATGTTAGCGCCATTGGCCAGGCCGGTCAGGGCATCGGCCTTGAACCAAGCTGCCAGAACCGGTGGAGTGAGGCTGACTTCGGAAGAATTGGCGCTTTCTCCGTTCGTATTAACCGCGGAGACAACATAAAAATTGGTCGCACCGCTGGCAGGCCCGCTATCGGTGTACTGGTTGGAGGCGGGCCAGACATTATTAGCGGTGGAAACGGAGGCGATGGTGACTTCGTGTCCGCTGCTGGTAGAACGTTTAACATTGTAGGAAATGGCACCGGGAACTGCATTCCAAGACAGATAGAGGTTATTTCCTCCGGGAGCCATGCTCAACCCTCCGGGTATTGCCGGGACGCTACCGTTGGCTTCGATGACTGCCGCACTCCAATACGTTGTGGCAAATTCCACATCGGGATAATAAAAGCCACCCGGCTGGCCAGTTTCCAGGTACCAGCCACGAAAAGTGGCTGGAAGGGAGGTGTTGCTTTCCTGGCCAGGCACAACGGAAACACCATGACCAAAGGCACTGTTCCATTGCCCCGGATCGTTGCCGGCGCCGCCCTCGTAGCATTGGAGATAGATATAGTCGCAATTGGTCACCGCATTATTGAGATTTACCCAGAACCCCTGCTGCGTGTACGGCACGGTGGTGAATTTGTAACCCAGACCTCCAAGCAGGTTGGCGAAGTTCGTGGAAGATTTCAGATCATAGGTTTTTTCATCATCGTCATTGATAGCATCGATTCCAGGCACGGCACTTTTTAAGGCCTGAAAGTTTCGATAGAGCATGCTGCCTGTTCCAGTTCCTTGTGAGGCGACGAGGCTTTTGATATTGTCGTAACTGGTATCGAGCCAGCCGCCAATACAGACTTCATAGCGGGTGACGGTCGTGGGGGCCGTCTTCAAGGTATTCACGAGCGAACCCCAATTGTTCGGCCCAAGATAAAGGCCATTCGAACACACGGGGCCGCCGCCGATCTCCAGCGTGCCATCCACATCCACGTGCATCGCGAAGGTGATCAGCGTGGTGAACCCGGAAGCCTTATCAAAGGCCATGGATGGCGTGGTGAACTGGAAATAGTCATTCCCGTCGGCGCCATAGTTCATCACATTGGCGGCGCGGGCGAACTGCAAGCAAACTGCCAATAAGATTGAAACCCAAATCCCGGCCCGTAGCTTCGACAGGCGAACCCGGGAGATCATACAGACAAACCACATATAGCCACTCAATATTCCGTTTACTGCTTCACTACTTCACCGCTATTTACAAAAAGCTGCCGGAGCATTGAACTCCGGCAGCTCAATCCCACTCCATTTTTGGTTCGTTCTGCCTAAGGCGAACCAAAATTGCTACGACGAATCGCTTCGACTTACGGCGAAGGATAACGCAGGCGATAGAATGACACCGGCGCCGCGTTAACCGGGAAGTTGGTCGAGGTCACATTGGCTGAGCCCGATACATCCACCCAATTGGTTGACAGGCCAACACGCACTGAGTTGGTTTGCTGCTGGAGAATCCAGCCCTGGTAGTTGGCCGGCCACGTGATGTTGATTTTCCCGCCACTGACGCTGGCACCGATATTCGTGGGCGTAGTCGGGAGGCTGCCTACGACTTGAAGCGAGCCGGTACCGGTGATGAAGGCCGGCAGGTTGCTGGAATTATAGGTACCGACGGCCAAGGCCACGCCGTTGGTCGAGGCGCTGGCGACGGACAGGGTGCCGGAGTAATTCAGGTTAAGCGTTGCACCATTGGACAACTGGAAGGCCCCGGAATGGTTGCTCGTAGAATCCAGCTTCAAGGTCGTGCCGTTGACCACAGTATTGCCGGTGTAGATGTTGGCCCCGGAGAGTTCCAGGGTACCCCCGCCGGCTGCCATCAAACCGCCCGTGCCGGAGAGTACGCCCGAGAGGGTGATCGCATTGCCAGCCAGATTAAAGGTAACCGCGCCATTGATGCCGGTCAGGTTCATGTTCTGCGAGGAAGACCAGCTGGCTTCGGCCCCAATCGTTCCACCGCCCAGGTTCAATTGATAACCACTGCCAGAGGTGGTGATGCCACCGGCTCCGATATACAGGCTGCCGCCAGTGAGGTTATAAATGCTGTAGCCGGTTGAAAACGCGGAATCGAGCCATAAATTACCTACATTGGTGATCACGCCACTCACCTGATTCACGACACCGGTGATCAAGATGTTAACCCCCAGCGCAATCCCCAGCGTCTTGCCATTCATGTCCAGAACGCCACCATTCATGTCGTATTCCGACCTCGTCGCGGTATTGCCCGAGGCACCGACAAAAAGGTAGGTTTGATTGGCGGGATTGAAACTGAAGGTTCCACCATTTTGGACCACAGTTCCACTTCCACCGTCCCGACCAATCACCATGGCATCCGCATAATTGCCGACGACAGAGAGCATCGCTCCCGGTTGGATGACCAGCGAACCATTGCAGACCGGGACAGTATCGCCATCGCCAACATAAATCCGACTGCCGCCGGCGCCATTGATGTTCACAGTTCCCGTAACAGTGGTCGCGCCGCTGTCAAGATCCCAGCTTTGAAGTGAGTCAGTGCCGCCCAAAACCAATCCGCCGGTATCCAGCTTAATCAGGCTGGTATCGGAAGAAGACGTAAGATTACCTCCCAGGGAGACAACGGCATTGGCCGGAGCATCAATCGTTTCCGGACCACTGAAGGTCATGTTCAAGTTTACGGCCTGAGTTGTGGACGACGAAGGATTTCCAATAAATCCGATATTGCCGTTCATGGTGACCGCGTTGCCACCAATCGTAAAGGCTCCGGCAGTGTTGCTGAACGTCAGGCCGGCGATCGTAATGCCGGTCAGATCGTTATTATTGTTCAGGTTATTATTGCCACCAAAAGTCAGAGCAATGGGGAAGGCCGGAACGGCGTTGCCGTCCCAGTTACCCGCCGTGCTCCAATTGTTATTCACGCCGAGACCGGTCCAATGTCCCGTGCTGACACTGCCAACGACCTGCAGATTGCCGCCGCCGGTGATAAAGTTACCCAGATTGGCGGAGTTATAAGTTCCCAGGCCAACGGGCACTCCGTTGGTATAAAGTTTAGCCACGAGATAATTGCCGGAAAAGTTCAAGTTAAACAACCCGCCATCAACGATGCGGAAGGCTCCCGAAGAACTGCCGGTTGTATCCAATTGCAGGAAGCCTGAGCTGACGAGGGTGTCACCCAGGTAGCTGTTGGCTCCGGACAATTCCAGGATACCGCCACCAGAAACCATCAAGCCGCCAGGCCCGGAAAGCGGACCTGAGAGGGTAATGGTATTTCCTGAAGTATTAAACGTCACCGGTCCATTCAAACCCGTCAGGGTCATGGCCAGGGAGGAAGCCCAGCTCGAAGAAGCGGCAACGGTGCCACCACCGAGATTGATTGCATAGGAAGCGTCGTCAGAAGTAATACCGCCGATGTCAATCGTGATGCTACCGCCGCTCAGATTGTAAACGCCCTTACCGAAGGCTCGCACAGCACCAAGATCAAGTTTGAAAAGGTTGTTAATGGCGCCGTTCGTCTGGTTCAAGGTCGCGGTATAAACCACACTATTATCGCCCAAGCCGACGCCCAGAGTGTTGCCGCCCATGTTCAATAAACCACCGTACATGTCATAGGTTGCGCTCGTATTGGTTTCGCTCGTCGCGCCCACAAACAGATATCCCTGGTTGCCTGTGTAATTAAACGTACCGCCGTTTTGGATCACCAAGCCGCTGCCACCGTCCCGCCCGATGACGAAGGCGTCGCCGAAATTGCCGGACATCGTGAGCGTCGCGCTTGGCTGGATGATCAAGGTGCCGCTGCAATTGGCCAGCGAATCACCGTCACCAAGATATACGCGGCTGCTGCCGGCACCGTTGATGGTCACATTTCCAGTAAGGATGGTCGTGCCACCATTGAGTTCCCAGCTTTGGATGGAATCGGATCCGCCGAGTGACAGTGTGCCGGCATCCAGTTTGACCAGGCTCGTATCCACGGTGGAATTAATATTCCCGTTGAGGGCTAAATTGCCATTGGTCGGCGTATCCAGCGTTTCGGAATTGTTCCAGTTCATACCGAAGTTAATGGTCTGGGTGACAGACGAAGCCGGGTTGCTGTTAAACAAAATGTTGCCGTTTAAATTGACGTTGTTGCCACCAATGGTAAAGGCGCCGGCGTTGTTGCTAAAGGTAAAGCTACTAATCGTGATACCCGTTAAATCGTTATTGTTATTGAGCTGGGAAGTGCCTTGAAAGGTCACGGCATGCGGGAAAACCGGCACGGCATTGTTGTCCCAGTTGCCACCGGTGCTCCAGTTGCTGCTTCCGCCCTGACCGGTCCAAATGCCTTTGCTAATACCACTGGCCACCTGAATGCTGCCTGAACCCGTGAGATAACCGGACAGACTGCCGGAATTATAAGTGCCGACGGAAAGCGCAACCCCATTGGTGTAAAGACTGCCCACGACATAGTTGCCAGAGAAGTTTAAGTTTAGCGAACCGCCGCTGGCCACGCGAATGGCGCCTGAGCTGCTGCCGGTTGAATCCAGTTGGAGAACGCTTCCAGCATTGATGGTCGCATCTCCCGTATAAGTGTTGGCTCCAGACAGTTCCAAAACACCGCCGCCAGAGACATTGAATCCGCCCGTGCCGGAGAGCGTACCCGAAAGGGTGATCGTGTTGCCAGCCGGGTTAAATGTAACCGGGCCATTATTGCCTGTCAGGTTTATGCTCAACGACGAAGACCAGCTTGTTTCTGCGCCAACCGTTCCGCCGCCCAGGTTGACGGAATACAAGCCATCGTAGGTGGTGATGCCACCGCTTCCAATGTAGATGCTTCCTCCGCTGAGGGTATAAGCACCATATCCATTGGGGGTCAATGTGCCGACATCCAGATCGCCGACATTGGTGATGACGCCGCTGACCTGGTTCACGACGCCGGTAATCAAAACGCCCGCGCCAAGACCGATCCCCAGTTTGTAACCCTCCATGTTAAATAAACCGCCGTTCATGTCATATTCCGCCCGCGTGGCGGCGTTACCCGATGCACCGACGAGAAAGAGGGTGTTGTTGGCGGGGTTGAAAGTGAACGTACCGCCATTTTGGATTACCCTGCCGCTCCCGCTATCCCGGCCAAGCACGCAAGCGTCATTAAAGGTGCCAGTAACGGTAAGAGTTGCCCCAGGCTGAATAATAAGTGTGCCGCTGCAACTGGCAATAGTATCGCCATCACCCACATAGAAGCGGTCATAATTATTAATTCCATTTCCGTTGAGGGTAGTGTTTCCCGTAATGATGTTGGTACCGCCATTGACATCCAGGCTCTCGATTGTATTGGTGCCTCCCAAGGTCAGTGTGCCGGCATCAATCTTGGATATATCGGCCCCACTGGTGATGTTGCCGCCCAGATTGAGATTGCCATTGATGGGCGTATCGATGCTCTCAGTCGTGCTCCAGGCCATACTGAGATTCACGGTTTGGGTGACAGGCGCTGCAGGATTTCCACTGAAACCAAGGTTGCCGCCCAAGGTGATACCATTTCCATTGAGCACGAAGGCTCCGGCGGCGGCATCAAACGTGAGGCTGGTTGCCGTAAAGCCCGAAAGGTCATTAGTGTTTGTCAGCCCCGCAGAGCCGGCGAAGGTCAGCGCGGCAACAGAGCCGGGCGGTGTATTCCAATTGCCGCTCGTGCTCCAGTTATTATTGCCACTGCCACCATTCCAGATGGAACTCCCGGCGATGACATTAGTATAAGTGAACGAAGAGCTGGCGAATTGATCGCCGGCGCTTTGGTTCCAGAAAGCCGGGCTTCCGGCGGTAGTGAAGTCATAAACGCCGTATCCAATGCCCAGGTTGGCAGAGCCGTTGAACCCCACAGAACCATCACCATACGGATCACTGGCATTCACCCCATAAGAGAGAACCGTATAAAAACCGGCTGGCAAATAGATTGGCGTGGACAGCGGTTCAAAACGATAACTGTTGAGTAGTGGGGCGGACGTTCCAGCCGGAATAGTTACCGAGGCCAGAGGTGTTTCATTGTTGAAAAGCGTAACGGTATGTGGACCGGCCAGGGGTTCATTAGTGTAGTCAAAGAACCCAAGCTGAAAGACCTCAATACCAGCACCACTGACGAAAAAAGTATGCCCGATGTTTAAGCCCGGGGCGTTGCCGGAGGCGCCTCCGTAGGTGGTGTTAACAGGATCAGCGGTATAAGCCACGGTTTGCGCGCTGGCCGAGCCGCACACACCTGAGAGGGCGGCGATCATCGCGATTAAGCCCACGCCACGTTCGATAGTGGCAGCCGGGCTGGGTACTTTAATATTCATGTAATTTCCTGTAGTTTGGTTTGTTTTTGATGGTTTCTGATCGGACTCAATCGGGTTCAAATTATCTCGCTATCTCGTGCCTGCGCGCTGGAGCGGGTCCCAAAAACGGGAATTAACCAAGCATTGGGTGCTATTTGCATCTTTCGGGTCCACCGGGGGGTTGATTTGGGCATCCTTGCGCGATTCGGAATGGCCATCGGCAAAAGCGACGTTTGCTGAACCGCCCGGCCATTTTCCACCATTATGGCGACGGGTATCCAGCCCTTCAAATTGCTTGGACGAACTCTTGGTTGGGTCCATGCACGCCTTGGCCCACCACATACTCCCGCTGGCGGTCAAAGCAGCTGTACCCTGGTCGTTGGGTTTAGGCTGCTTATCCCCGAACACCAGGCAATCAGTCGGGTGCACAATGCTTGAGCGTTTGAAGTTACGCAGACTGCCATAAACGAAGCTGCCAATGGCTACGGGGTCGGTGCCAACCGGATTGGCCGCGCAATCCAGAAAATAGGAATTGTATCCGTAACTGACTAAATTGAAGTCGAAATCCCAGGTCCAAGTCGTGCCATTATAGGAAGTCTGTCCCGAGAGCGCAGGATCGTGAAAGGCCTGCTGGAGGTTGGTGGCGTCGCCGCAAATCTCCCAGCCCCACCAATTATTATAAATCGAATTCGGCGTGCCGACATTGGCAGTGGGAAATTGTTCGTTATTTTCATCCGTGTAGATTTGCGTGTAGAGAATGGCCTGGCGCAGGTTGTTCATGCATCCAATTTTGATGGCCTTTCTCTGGGCAGAGGCCAGAACCGGCAGAAGCATGGCGGCCAGAATGGCAATGATGGCGATGACGATTAACAGCTCAATCAGAGTGAAGCCGCGTTTCGTGGAGAAGTTTGAGGATTTGAAAATCTGGCTGGTATCCGAGAGCGGTTGGTTTACCTGCTTGAAAAGTACGGTACGCTTGCTGCCTTTAGGATATAGGCAAAAAAAATCGTCGCGCTCGTGAATACGGACGGGCTTCATTGAGGCAAAATTACCCTGATAGCTGACAGGCTACAAATATAGACTAGACAGGTTTTAAAAAACCAGTTATTACAAGATTGAGTCCTGTAAATACAGATATGGCAAACGAAAGCGGACATAAGCATCTTGAAATCTCCAAGCATCTGCTGGCAGAAATTGCCGCCGGCAAGTACGCCGCGACCGGACGGCTACCGAGC
>DASXFM010000557.1:0-4234 GCA_036489615.1 Verrucomicrobiia bacterium
TCGAAAAGGCGGTTCAATTCCCAATTGTTGATCTGGATGATGACGAGGGCAATACGGAATGTCGCGGATATACTGTCGGCGTTTCTGCATTCCGAAGTGGAAAATACGACACGGTAATTAAGTTGTGCGATGTTCTTTTGCCCGTTCGGGTTAATGGGGATTATGCAAAAGCCGGATTAAATGCGTTACGTAGTGCGGCGGACGCGGGGCGCAATGGAAAACTCGGAAACTTTAAACCGGACGGCAATATTTTGTTTTTTAATCCTTATGAAAACGTGAATTTGGACGCATTATTGGGACAGTCAGCGGCCCCACGCAAAGCCGGAGGCACGTGACTGTAAACGCTCCAATTCGTCAACCAACCAGTGTAAGGATAATGCCGATCACGATTCCCAGAACGGCCGGCAGTTTGCGCCAGCCGTTGGCTTCGCGGAAAAAGTAGAGGCCGCCTGCAAACGCCACTAGCGTGCTTGCCCGCCGCAGGCTCATGACGACTGCGACCAATGCCCGGGGATGTTGCAAGGCGCTGAAATAAAGATAGTCCGCCACCAGCAACGCCAGGGCGATAGCCGGGATGCTCCAGCGCCAGTGAAATTCGTTCCGCGGCCACCAGCGCATTTTCCAGCCCAGGGCGAACGGCGCGAAGAACGGCACCAGATAAATTGAAAACCAGCATTGCACCGTCGGCACGGAGAATTTCAAAGTGCCCAACAGGTATTTGTCATACAAAGTGCTGATCGCCCCAATCGATACACCGGCGATCAAAAACCAGAACCATGGGTTGCGGTGGAAATGGAAGCCCTCCCGCGCACCCACCAAAGATAATCCAACAAAAGAGGCCAGCGTGGTGAGAATCCCGACAACCTGCAAAATGGCCGGACGTTCGCCCAGGATCAAAACCGCGCCCAGGAAAGTGAACAGCGGGCTGGTGGCGCGAATCGGGCTGGCAAACGAGACGGGGAGATGTTTCAGGGCGAAATATGTGCCCACCCATGAAGCGGCGACAATGCCCGATTTTAACACCAGTCGCAGGTGCTGTTGCCAGGTCAACGGATCGGTCACCAGGGAGGGCGGAAGGAGCCCGGGATGAACAAATTGGACCAGAGAGAGCACTATCCAGACGGTTGCGCCGGTAACGGTGCTGAAAAACAACACGGGTGTGACCGCGTTTTCGCGCACAGCATGCCGGGTGCAAAGGTCGTAAATCCCAAGGAAAAACGCAGACGCAAGGATTTCGGAAACCCAGTTCAATTTCGGGCCCTATTCCTTCAAACGGAAAAACAGTTTCCCCGGCAGCGTCGAATTGGATACAACATTCTGGAACCCGGAGAGCGCCGGGTAGTTCGTTACGCCCGCCCAAACTGTTCCCGTCAGGTTCGAACTGCTCTGCAGCCCAAACTGCCAGGCCCAGGCCGGCCATGCCGCCACCATATTCGGCCCCGTTTGCGTCAATGAGAGGGACGGCGCCACCGTAACCACACTGCTGACCACAGCTGTAACTCCCAACCCGCTCTGGACAGTAATGGCAATCGGGTAAACTCCAGAATTGGTGTAGGTATGCGAACCCAGGACCTCTTTCATCCGCGCAGCATTCGTGGCAATCACTCCCGCCGTGATCGAATTATCGCCCCACTGGATGCTGGCAGTGAAATTCGTGGCCGCGCTTCCCGGCACTCCATTTGTGAAAGTCGCCAGCAACAGATTGGTGAACGTGCCCGGCCACTGCGGCAGGGTCGGCGACGCCTGCGCGTTGATTGGAGTATCGCCAAAAGTGAAGACATAGGTCAGGTAATAATACGGCGGCAAACTAAAACCATAGTCATAATAGAAATTCCACGAGTTGTTGGAACTCACGACCAGGAAATAGGCCACCTGCCCGGTGAAATTTGGCGGCGGCGTCACATAAAATTGAATCTGCCCCCCGGCGTTAGTCACGTTATAGGTCAGCGATTTCAGGACGGAATTGTTCGTCACATAGGTGAAAGATGCATTGGTCGAGGCGGCATTGGCATTTAGGGGAAACCAATACAGCGGCTCGCCGTCCAGTTCCAGCGCATTGAGAGTATTTGTCACGGTCTTATTTACCGGAGCCACGATGTTTGTGACCGTGTTGCTGAAAAAGAACGGCTGACTGTTGGTACTGGTCTCCGCCACCGAAGTTGCAACGAAGGTATTTGTCGCCCGTCCACCGGCCCCGTCGTCCACGATCACCGTGACTTTGTTTGCCACCCCCCACCCGAATTGTCGCTACCAGCGTGATCACCGTATCCGCCGTGTCCGGCACCATCGATGCCTGGGTGATGATCTCATTCGCCAGCGGCCGGTTATCGGTTGAATTGTCCACTGGCGTAATCTCGATGTTCGTCAAAACGGTGAAGCCCCTCACTAATTGCCCAAAGATCGTATATTGAAAATCCCCAAACCGATAGGGCGCCTCAGTGACAAAAAATTGCGAGCCGTCCGTGTTCTTCCCTGAGTTCGCCAGGGCCAACTGACCGTTCCCGCTGAAAATCGCCTGCGGGTTGAATTCGTCATTGTATTGAAATACCAGCCCGCCCAAACCGTTGGTCAATGGATCGCCGCCCTGGATGATAAAACCATTGATCACCCGATGAAAGATAGTGTTGGTGTTATAGAACCCGGAATCCGACAACCCCTGAAAAATCGAAACCGTGTTCGGGGCATATTCCGGAAATAGCATGAATGTCAGGTCCCCCACATTCGTTACGGTCGCCATCCCGCCCCGGAACGGTGTTTGGAACGCTCCAGGCGCGCTCGGAGCGCAAGCCTGCGCCACATTGAGTTTCCAGAATGGATCATTCGTGTGCGTGACGATCGTCATCGCATTGGTGCTGCCGGTGATGGTGAACGTCAGCGGTCGCCCGTTTGTCACGGTTGCTGTAATCGGGACGATCAATGATTTTCCCGCTGGTACTGTGACATTCCCGAGTGGCGCGATCACCGGTGCAGCGAACAACCACCCGGCAATGGAAAAAAAAGCCCACGCCGCCATGCATGTGGCAGCAATCCGCGATTTCCTGGTTGATTTATTGGTCATGTCGCGAAGATTAAAATGGAGCGAGCGAAGGGATTCGAACCCTCGACGCAAGATTCAAAAGCGCCTGTAAATCAGTTAGTTGCATCTGACCCGAAAAGCGGGTGTACACAAATATACGCACAAATTCCTGACGCATCCAGTCCGGAATTGGCAAAAGTACTCGCATCCTGGTCAAAACTCCCGCCAGCGTTCCAAGCCGCGATTCTCGCCATTGTCAATTCAATGCCGCTACCAGAAAAGGAGACAAGCCACTTGCACGAGCCGCCAGACGGTCTCGTTTTGTAGCGGCGGCTGCCGTTGCGCCTAAGCGCGCCGCCGCATCTGAAATCTTGACGTCTGGCGGCGGCGTTCGTCGTGATTTGAATTTCCGGCATGCTTAACCGCACTGCACGCCGGACAAATAAAACGTGCGGGAACAACGAAATGAAATAAAATGATAATGACATTAACTGCGTTCAAGGAGGTCCACAACACGTGGCCGGCCAAGAACGGAAAACCTGCCGGCGAATCGTACGACGTGCTTTGCATGGATATGAGCCAACCGCCGGAGCATCGGATGGAGGAAATGCTTTACTACCGGATGAAGGATGAAGAGCGCTCCAAATTCTGGGGCAAACTGGTCGGGAACACGATCCAAGTGGGCGTGTCAAAAATCCGACACGGCGACAACGGCGGCAAAGCTACGGTGAGTGGTAGCATCATTGCCGAAGCCAAAAAGTAAAGGCTATGGCTAAAAATCCTCGGATAGACAGGAATTGGCGCGAGCCAGTTCGGCGGTCCCAGGTCGGCACAGATTTTGGTATCACACTGGCGCGAATCCAGTGGGATTGTTTTGCAACTCCGTCTTTTAAGGGCTGCGTGCCTCGTGCAAATATTTGCTACGGATTAGCATTTCGCTGGTTGCAAGAATTGGCCAAAAAATGTGACGTGCCCTATAACCGCCTTCTCATTGCACTGCGTGGTGAAGAAGGCGAAATGAATGGGCGTTTCCACTTCCACTGTCTGGTTGGGGGAACTGCTACGCGCAACTATCACACGCTGCAACATCAGGCTGAATGGCTTTGGAAAATTCAGACTGGCGGGGCGCGTGTAGATGTTCGGCAATATGACCGCTCACAGGCCGGAGCGGATTACGTCGCAAAGTGCCTCGGTGCCAATGCGTACGAGCTTAATAAA
>DASXFM010000558.1:0-2542 GCA_036489615.1 Verrucomicrobiia bacterium
TGCGTTACTGCTCGCTGCCGGAACTGTTGCGCGAATTTTTTATCCGCGGCAAACGCTCAATCGTTGTCACCGGCACGCACGGCAAGACCACAACGACTTCCCTGCTGGCGTGGATCTTTGAGCACAACGGTTTCAACCCCAGCTATTTCATCGGCGGCATTCCCGGCAATTTCTCGCAGGGCGCGCGCTTTACCGATAGCGAATGGGTTATCATTGAAGGTGACGAATACGACACCGCTTTCTTCGACAAGCGCAGCAAGTTCATCCATTACCAACCCGAGGCGGTGATCATCAATAATCTCGAGTTTGATCACGCGGATATTTTTGAAAATCTGGCTGCGATCCAAAAAACGTTCTCGCACTTGATCCGGATCATTCCGCACAACGGCCTCCTGCTGGCCAATGGCGATGACCCCAATCTGGCCCCTTTGCTCAACGTGAATTTCTGCCCCGTCAAACGCTTTGGCCTCGGCGAAAATAACGCTGTCCAGGCGTTTAACCTGAATCTCGCGCCCACGGCGAGCGTATTTGAAATCCCCAGCTTCAAATTCCAGCTGAATCTCGTCGGCGAATTTAACGTACGCAACGCCCTGGCGGCGGCTGCGTGCGCCAAACATTTCGGGCTCTCCAACAAACAGATTCAATCTGCGTTCGAGACTTTTCGCGGAGTGAAACGCCGCATGGACGTTCGCGGCATTGCCGGCGGCGTCACAGTGATTGACGACTTCGCACATCATCCGACCGCCATCCGTGTCACGATGGAAGCGTTGCGGCTAAAATTCCCACGCGAAAAGATTTGGGCGGTCTTCGAACCCCGTACCAACACGACGCGCCGGAATGTTTTTCAAAACGACCTGGTTACCGCATTTGCCCTGGCCAACAATATCGTCATCTCCCAGGTGGCCCGCCTGGACCAACTGGCTCCCGAAGATCGGTTGAACCCCGAGAAATTAATGCAGGATTTAAAAGCTTCGGGAAAAGACGCCGCCTATTTGGCTGACGCCGACGCCATCGTCGCGCATGTTTCGAAAAGCGCCGTCGGCGGAGACGTGGTCGTGGTGTTCAGCAACGGCGGGTTCGGCGGTATTCACGGAAAATTGCTGGAACGGCTGGCGAAGCGTTGAACCGGAAGGCGGCGCGGTCGGATCGGAACTTTTTATAGTGAACGACGAGCGTAAATCATATCCCGGTATCATGACCCTGGCCTTTTGGGTTTTCGTTATTTCCATTGTTTTGGAAATTCTTTCGGCTCGCAGCCTCTACGGGGATGGTTCGTTTAACTATATCAACGATTTGGCCAATGGAAAGTTTGCGGGTTTTTCAGGCGTGCGTTCCATCGCCGATGACATTTTTGAATTCCCCATGTTGATTGCGATGCGGATGGGCGTGACGAATTTGTTTTGGTTGCGAATTTTGTTTGGTCTCGGACGGCTGATTCCGTGGCCGGTCGCCCTGCTCCTCTGCTGTCGGGTTGCGCCCCGGCATTTCTGGCTGGCAGCGTTGGCCTGCGGCGCGGGCTATCTGAACGCGTCCTTTGTCGCCGTGGGCGAACACATCGTTGCTCACGCTTTTTTTTGGCCCGCCGTTTTCGTGCTGGTGTTTGCCCGGCCACTGACGCCGTTTGCCGCCGCAACGCTTTTTCTTTCTGCGCTCATCCTCCTGGAAAGCTACGAGTCGCTGCTGTTCCTCGGTCCCTTGCTGGCAGCGCTGGCGTTGTGGCGCACATTTGATCGCCGGGAAATTCCCTGGGCGCGCGGAATATTCTTTGCCGCAACCATCCTTTTCATCATGGCCACCGTCATCGCCTTTGCCGCCGTATCAAAACCGGCAAACGGCCGCGAACTCGGCGGGTTTAGGTCAGACGCGTTCGCCATTCTGCTCAACCCGGGCTGGACGATAAAATGGACGGCGCTTTGGATTTTATTGATGGTGGGAATTTGTTTGTCGGAGCGATTTCAACGTATCGCCGCGCATCCATACGCCCTGATTGTTTTAGTTTTTACCATCGTCTTATGGGGCGCATGGCCATTGATCAAGCCGGATGACTTGAACCCGGCCCGGCAATTCAACGCGCGCTTTCTCGATTTGGCCGTTCCGTTGGCGCTGCTTCCCGTCGCATTTGCCGTGGCCGCAGTTCCAAAATGGTTTGAATCCCGCCGCCAACACTTGGTCGTCCTCAGCGCGGCGCTGTTGTTGGCGCAATCTCTTTGGCAAATTTCCGCCACGTGGCAATGGAATGGCTTTGTCGGAGCTCTGCGCGGCGTTTTGGCTTCACGCACAGGATACCTATCGCTTTCGGAAACACATTTGGTTCAAGGCGCCGTCCCCGGCCAATCGTTTCACTTCGTCGGTGGCGTCTTCGATTGGGATAACCCGTGCCTCTGCATCGCCTTAAGCCCCGGCGGACGCGTACGTATGATGCTGCATTCCGCGCCGGACGGTTATGCGGCCCGATGGCAGCCGTTCGATCCGCTCAATCCCAGGACATTCCCCGACCTGCACCGTTACGGCGTGGATTACCATGATTACCAGGCCGCGATCG
>DASXFM010000002.1:0-20326 GCA_036489615.1 Verrucomicrobiia bacterium
GCCCGTCCACCCGCACCAGGCTGGTGAGGCTTTGCGGTTTCCCGGTCCAATGAGTGGTGTCAGCGTCGGTCAGATGATCCGCCGCCGACCAGACACTGAAATACGGGTCGCAGGCAACCAGGGGCACCGCCGGCGGTCGAAGTGGTTCGGCGTTAAGAGTGGTCGCCAGGACCACCGGTGACAACCAAAACAGAAATCGCGAATACATCGGTTTTCTGAAAAAAATACTGGCCATAAAAATAAAAAGAAAAAAGCGATATTCCGAACGAACTCCTCAGCCCAAAAAACTCCATGGGCGTTACCGCTCAAGGGTACCGTAAGTCGGCCCCAGCGTCCACGTGGTTTCCATATGGGGATTATTGTCATTGTTCCAGCGCGAGCGCCAATAAATATTGTTCGGATCGATGACATCGATTCGCCGCGGGGTCTCCACATGACCATCGGCAAAAACAAGATCCGTATGATACGCATGCCGGTTGCACGGCACTTGCGGGTGCCATGCCAGGTCCTGGTTTTGAGTCCAACCAGTCGGCGGGGTGGTATTCGCGCTGTATTCAATTGAACCGGCGGGAGTGTCAGAGCGGACATCGGCTACGGCGATCATATCCGCCGGATGGCGCACCATACTTTCAGTGACCGATGGAACCCCGACATCCCCACCCATTCCCTCACCTGAACTGGTGGCGCCGCCCTCAACCAGGCCCCAATCGTTCCATCCATACGAAAAACGAGTTCCCACGTTGCCAGGGTCGCCTGTCAGAATCGTATACCAATCAAGTTGGTTATATTCATTTCGTTCCCTTCCAAGCGTCGAGTTCCCATTGGTATCCCAGACGCTATCCGGAAGCGCGGCAGGACAATAGAAGACTTTCCGGCCATTACCGGTGTAATTCAGCAGGCGAGGTTGCCAGACGTAGTAAGCTTGCGCGTTGCCGTTAGGCTTCGTAAGGCAGTTTGGATACACCCCGTTAAAATCACCCGGGTATATGCTCACGGCGATCCCGATCTCCCGCAAATTATTGATGCAGGAGGCTTGCAGACCTCTTTGCTTGGCCTTATCTAAAACCGGCAATAAAACGGCCGCCAGAATCGCGATGATAGCGATAACGACCAGGAGTTCAACCAGTGTGAATGCATGACGGGGAAACCGACCCAGCGACCGACTCGATTTATGTAACGGAACTTTCATTTCAAACAGAAAATAGAGCTATGCGCTCATCGCGTTTAGACGGCGTTGTTGCTGCCTCTTTTGTTCTCATGGTTTGATCTACAGTACTTCCGGCACCCCCCTTTGTCATGTGGCATGAAATGGCCACATGCATAATTAGAAAATGGCTATGAAATCATGAGGATTTAAGCTATTAATCGCACATGAAACCCGCCCGGAAAAAGTCTCGGACGAATGCAAAAAGTGGCGGTACGGCGCGGAATCTGTCTTCTCTAAACCCCCGCAAATTATGGATTTTCCGGCTATTTCTCGCCATTTGTGTTCCAATTCTCTTTTTGGGGGCCACGGAATTGGTCCTGCGACTGGTTGGTTTTGGTTATCCCACCGGGTTCCTGCTGTCGTCGGAACGCGCCGGACACCCGGTATTTGTGCAGAATAATTGGTTTGGCTGGCGCTTTTTCGGCGCGGCCATGGCCCGAATACCGGAACCATTTTGCATTCCGAAAGTCAAAGACCCGGACACGGTCCGCGTCATCGTCTTTGGCGAGTCAGCCGCCCAGGGTGACCCTCAGCCGCGTTTTGGATTAACCCGAATGTTGCAGGCTATGTTGGAATTACGCTATCCGGGCACCCGCTTCGAGGTCATAAATGCCGCGATAGTGGCGATTAATTCCAACGTCATTCTGCCCATTGCCCGCGATTGTACCGCTGCCAATGGTGATATTTGGGTCATTTATATGGGCAACAACGAAGTCGTGGGACCCTACGGCGCCGGCACGGTCTTCGGACAACAGACTCCCCCGCTCCCGTTGATCCGATCGGTCATCGCATTGAAATCCACACGCTTTGGCCAACTCATGGACGCGGTGGCCAGAGAAATCCACCGGTCGCCAATGGATCAAAGCCAATGGGGCGGCATGGAAATGTTCCTGAATCAACAGGTTCGAGCCGACGACCCGCGGATGAATGCAGTTTATGACCATTTTGCCCGCAATCTCTCGGACATCATCAGCGCGGGAAGGCATAGCGGCGCGAGTATTGTTGTCAGCACCGTGGCCGTAAATCTCAAGGATTGCGCGCCATTCGCGTCAGAACATCGTCCTGGTTTGACGGATACGGATAAAAAGAAGTGGGAATCGTTCTATCAAAGCGGTGTCGCGGCGCAAACCACGGGCAATATCCAGGAGGCGGCTGACGCGTTTCGTGAAGCGGCCCGGATAGATGATGATTTCGCGGAACTCCGTTTTCGCCAGGGCAGCTGTGCGCTGGCTCTCGGCCAAACCGCCAATGCTCAAAAACAGCTCACCGCCGCGCGCGATTTGGACACATTGCGTTTTCGGTGCGACAGCCGGCTGAATGACTCGATCCGGCAAATCGTTTCTACTCGCAATGATCCGCGAGTAGTCCTGGCCGATGCGGAACATTCATTCGCCGACCACAGCCCGAATGATTTGCCCGGAGATGACTTATTCTACGAGCATGTTCATCCGACTTTCGACGGCAATTACCTTTTGGCGCTTACCGTGGCCCCGAAACTGGAGAGCCTTTTACCGGAACGCATTGCCACGCAAGTTCCGGCAGGCCGCGCCTGGCCCTCCGAAGCCGACTGCGCACGGCGCCTGGCGTGGTCCGATCGGGAAAAGGAGGCCGCTTTAGCCGAGATTTTTTCACGCCTGGCCGTACTGCCATTTACCGGCCAAATGAATCATCAGGCGGAGGTCAATAAAATCCAGGTTGGCCTTGAGAAATTGATGCCCGCCAGCCAGCCAGCCGGCATTCAGGCCGCCGAAAACAGTTGCAAACAGGCCCTGGCTATAGCGCCTGACGACCCGGTGGTGCGGGAACAGTTAGCCGTGTTGGAGCAATCGTCCGGCGACTTGACTGACGCGGCGGTCAACGCGCGGCGCGCTGTCGAGTTTTTACCGAGCGCTTCGGAGGATTGGTCGCAGTTGGGGACTATTTCAGCGGAACAGCGCGACTACGATGGTGCGGCGATTGCGTTCCGGCGCGCCTTTCAGTTGAATCCCGAATCCGTGTGGGCATTGAAGAATCTGGCACAGGCGCAAAATGATTCAGGGCACCCAAAGCAGGCGATCAACGAGTACAAGCACGCCCTGGCTGTGAATTCGCATTTCGGGCCGGCATGGCTTGGTCTGGGCCAAATGTATGAGAAGATGGGGAACCAGGCTGAAGCTGAAGATTGTTACCAGAAAGCCCTTTCGAATCGGGTTAAGAACGGCACGGAACTGAGGACGCTCGCGCGTTTTTGCGAAAGCCGCGGTTGGCGTGAAGCGGCGGCAACCAATTATGACGATGCCATAAGCCTGAGCCCCGGTGACGCGACGCTCTACGTAGAGGCGGGACAAAACCTCGAGGCGCTGAATCGTCACGCCGACGCGGAAAAGTTGTTTTCAGCAGCGGTCAAACTCTCGCCCGATTTGATGCAGGCTCATTTTCTCTACGGGCTGGAACTGGGGCGCGACGGCAATGCATCCGGGGCGGCTGAACAATTTCGCCAGGCTGTGCGAATCATGCCCAATTTATCTCAAGCGCGATTGAATTTTGGAATAGCGCTGGAAAACGAAGGAAAATATTCCGAAGCCCTTATACAGTTTGAGAAGGTTTTGGAACAAGATCCGTCGAATACGATTGCGCTAAGTCACGCGAAAGTGTTGCGGCAAAAGCTGGCGACGGCATTGCAAAAACCGTAGCTCGGACTTCCAAATCTGCTGTATCGCACGTTTCTAAACCCGCCAGTCGCGCAACATCGCACGGGACGCCGATTTGGAATCGACAGGAACGCGCTGCCACAGTCCCTGCCGACCGGCGGGTTACCCTTACCAAGTCCGAGGAGATTTTAATATCAGGAAAAGAAAAAGGCCGGAGCCAATTATGGCTCCGGCCTTGTTGAATTCGAATGGCTTTTACGGATTAACCATGAGCCTGAAGAACGAAGCTTTGTTCGTTTCCGGAACGGTATAAGGTGACGTCGCGAGGCTGTTCGTCGTCCAGGGGCCGAGAATATTCGTCGACTGGAGGAGTGTTCCGGCCTGCCACGTCAGTACCGCGCTCGACCCGGCCGGGGCGATATGAAGCGTCTGCGGCCCTAACACATAGGATCCGTTGTAGAGACCGTTTACCTGCGCCGAGGTTAAGGCCTGGTTAAAGACCGCCACGTGAGCGATGACAGTGTCCGTCAGCAATCGCCCGGTTCCATAGTCGGGTGAACCGCCAATCCAGACATCCAGGTTGTCGCCGACAGGAGCCGCCGTGATGCTGTTGCTGGCCACCAATACGCCGTCCTGGTACAGCAAACCGTTGTTAGCCTGGTTCGGATTTCCCGAATACGTGTAGGTCAGCATGTGCCAATTCGCGTCATTAATATTATCGCTGCCGGGGGCGTTCGCATCGGCGGCAGCCGAAGTACCGTCATTCGCGCCCGGGATGGCATCGCCAGGGGCGCCGTTTTCGGTAATGCTGATGCGCCAGGAATTATCGCCATGGCCAACGACGCTGGCAAATTGCGCGGCCTCATACACTTGAACCCACGTCGTGATAGTAATGGGACCGGTGATATTCAATTGTCCCACCGGAATATCGGCAATTGCAGAAATGAATTCCACCGCAGAACTTGAATTGCCGAAGAACGTTTGCGATGGTCCAGGCTGACCGAGAGCAACGCTCGAGCCTGAAAGGGAAGTAGTCGTGTAGACGCCGTTGTCCCCGCCAATCACGTCATAAGCGATTGTGCCGCTGGCTTCCTGCAATGGCCAGTAAGCAACCGGGCCATATTGCAGGATGGCTTGCTGATAGGCATTTGTCGCCATCACTGAAACGACCAGGTTTGAGCTCAGGATGCTTCCATCGAGATTGCTGACCAAAACGCTGTAGGTGCCGGCATTGCCCGGCTGCAAATCAGGAATCGATAACGCGGGACTCGCTGAGGTGCTGATCGGCGTCAAGCCACCATTGAAGAACCATCGGTAAACAAAGGGCGGCGTTCCAATATTGCTCACGCTGGCAATCAATGTTCCGCCCTGCAGGAATGTGTCGTTGGTCGCAGGCTGTTGCGTAATGACTGGCGGGCTGGACGGGACGGAGATGCTGGTGCTGGTTCCCGTCACGCCGTTGACTGTAGCACTAATCGTGGCACTGCCTGTGCCGACCGCCGTTATCTGGCCGCTCGCGTTCACCGTCAACACACCAGTGTTACTGCTGATCCAATTGGTGGCCGAGCTGGTGACGTTGATTCCAGAAGCCGCCGTAAAGTTGCCAACGGCGCTCGCCGGCTGGCTTAGGCCCTGGACCATTGTATAGTTGGTGACCGACACACTAACGGATGTCGGTGTCAGGTCTGATACCACAACCGAGGGACCCGCAGCTTCGCTCACCGCAAGATACAGGGGCGACACCGCGCCGTCCCAAATACGGAACTCATAAACTTTGCCCTGGAATTGCGAGTCGTTGTAGGTGTCTCTTCCCAGCCAATTTTGTGACGTTCCGGCTGAACCTCCAATAGTGCCGGGAATATAAGTCGAATTTGGATACGCCTGTACGGCGCCCAAAGCACCATTCGTATAAACGCTGCCAGTCAATGTGCCGGCGTTGAAGGTGAAGGCCGTATATTCCTCTGTACCCGATGGGAACAGATTGCCAGTAACGGTATCAACCTCGCCGCCATTCGGCGTAACGGCGACGTCGAGATTAAGAATACCCCGCTGCGGGAACGGACACATCTCGAAGTTTTGATTGCCATTGTTGGCGAAGTCCCAAATTGTTGCCCACTGTTGGGCGGAGTTCTGCGTGACCCAGCATTCGACCGTTAGCGAAGTGGTATTGGTCAATATTCCAGTGGGGAAAGCCACATAACCGGAATAACCGCCGCTTCCGCCGCCAGGCAGGGTCAGGCCGCTGCTGATAGTTGCGGCCGTTCCGCCGCTGGGAGTAACGATTGTCCCGCTCCATTGCGCGCCGCCCACAGAATCGGAAGCGTCGCTCGCGAAACTGTAACGGTGCTCGAGTATAGCCTGAACGACTGTCAAGGCCGCTGGAAGATTGGTGGTTCCCGCCGTATTGGAAACGAGAACACTGTAGGTTCCGGCGCTGGAGTACGCGACGTTTGTCACAGTCAACGTCGAACCGGTGGCGCCGGCAATCGGGTTGCCACCGAAGCTCCATTGATAGCTCAAGCTGCCCCCGATTCCGGAGACGCTAAAATTCACCGTGTCATTCACAGCCGCAGTCACGTTAACAGGCTTTTGCGTAATGATCGGAGGAGTTGTCGCCACGGTAATCGTCGCGCTCGTTGTGATCACTCCGCTCACAGTGGCGCTCACCGTCGCGGTACCGCCGCTGACCGCAGTGATCAGGCCGCTTTGGTTGACCGTGAGGACACTAGGATTGCTGCTGATCCAGTTGGTCGCACCGGAGGTGACGATAACACCGGACGCCTCCGTGAAATCTCCGGTCACCGAGGCTTGCTCAGTTTGAGATCCGATCAAACTCAAATTCGTGACGGTGAGAGTAAGCGACGTCGGAGTAAAGTTCGTCACCACGACCGAGGGGCCCGCGGCGGCGCTGACTTCCAGATAGACGGGCGTGACCGCGCCGTTCCATATGCGAAACTCATAGACGGTCCCTTGAAATTGGGGATCCGGGAATGGGTCCTGTCCGAAAACATTGTTGGTTGTGCCCGCCGCTCCGCCAATCGAACCTGGAATATAGGTTCTGTTCGGGAAGGTTTGCGTTCCCAGGAGATTGCCGTTGACATAAAGGCCGCTGGTCAATTTCGAACTGTTGAAAACGAAGGCAACGTATTGCTCCGTATTCGTCGGGAAATGTTCGGATGAAATCGTATCAATTTCGTTGCCAGCGGGGTTGACGCCTTGTTCCAAATTACCATTGTCGCGGCCAGGCATTGGAATTAAACCGAAATTTTGGCTCTGGCTGTTTCCAAAATCGAAGAGCTGCGCCCAGGTATTGCCGTTATATTGCGATGCCCAACATTCGATCGTTACCGAGGTGGTATTGGTCAAAATCCCGCTCGGAAGGGTCAAATACCCGGAATAACCAGGCCCGCCGCCGCCTGACAGGAACAGACCGCCAGCGATGCTGGCGTTGGTGCCGCCGTTCGGGGCCACGATAGTTCCAGCCCATGCCGGGCCGCCCACCGAATCGGAGGCGTCAGTGGCGAAACTATAGCGGTGCACCAGCGCTTGAGGACCGGTGACGAAGATCGTGGGGGTCGTCGAAGTGACGCCATTGAAGGTCGAACTCACCGTAGCATTGCCAATTCCAACACCGGTGATGACACCACTGGAACTGACTTGGACAGCGTTCGGATTGCTGCTGACCCAATTGGTCGCATAGGGGGCCACGCTAGCGATAACATTTGTGCCTGTGGACGTAAACGTAGCGTCAACGATAGCCTGCGCGGAGCCCGTGAGCACCAGATTCGTGCTGCCCGGCAGCGTCACGGCTGAGATCGGTGTGAGGCTGGTGACCAGATTCGTGGGGCCGGCCGCGTCGTCAACCGTAATTTGCAACGGGCTCAAAACGCCGTTGTAGATGCGGAATTCATTGAGCGTGCCCTGCCATTGCGGGTCCGACCATGGGTCCTGACCGATAAGACAGCTCGAAAAGCTCTGGGTAGCGGGGGCGTATGAGCTGTTAGGAGCGGTAGCGTTCGCAATCACGCCTTGTCCCTGCCAAATGGTGTCCACTAAAGTGGAGGCATTATACGTGACCGTATAGTGCGTTTCGCTGCCCGGCATTCCAACGCCTGCCTGGGAATCCGTCTCATTGTTGTTCAACCGCAAGGCCTGCTCGACGTTGTTATTATTGTTTTCTCCGTCGGAAATGAATGCCCAATAAGAAGGCGTGCCGCTGTTGAAGCTCCAAACTTCCGCCCAGCCATTGGCCGTGTTTTGAGTCGCCCAGAATTCCACGGTGACGCTTGTCGTCGTGTTCAGAATTCCAGCAGGCAGAGTGACATAGCCGGAATAACCCGGACCGCCGCCGCCCGGAAGAACAAGGCCGTTACTGAATGTCACAGAGCTGCCTCCGTTGGGGCCATTAATGGTTCCGTTCCACGCGGAACCGCCTACCGAGTCGGAAGCGTCACTGACAAAGCTATACCGGTGCTGAAGAGTAGTCTGCGCCGAAAGCAAGCAAGGCAGCGCAACAACGGCCAATACCGCGCCAAGCAAGGCTTTGGATACCGCATGGATTTTTCTCTGGCGTGCAACGATTCCGATGGACTTTAGTTTCATAACGATAGTTCTTTTCATTCAGTTTTTAGTACCAAAACGATTCAACGCTAAGGAATCAGAGGGTAGACTAGCAGACTTTATGTGCGCTTTGCACCTCTTGATTGTTGGACATTGGCTACACTCTAGCCGCAATTGTGAAAATGTCATGTGGCATGAAGTGGCCACATATGAAATGGCCACGTAAATACCGCAAAAACAAGGAGGATCGACTGCGGATTCGGCGGTCTTCGCTTGTTTATGGCCGCATTCGAACCATGAACCGGGCAATAATCATATGCGAGGAAAAAAAGGCCGGAGCCAATTATGGCTCCGGCCTGTTTGAATTCGAACAGCTTTACGGATTAACCAAAAGCCTGAAGAACGAAGCTTTGTTCGTTTCCGGAACGGTATAAGGTGACGTCGCGAGGCTGTTCGTCGTCCAGGGGCCGAGAATATTCGTCGACTGGAGGAGTGTTCCGGTCTGCCACGTCAGTACCGCGCTCGACCCGGCCGGGGCGATATGAAGCGTCTGCGGCCCTAACACATAGGATCCGTTGTAGAGACCGTTTACCTGCGCCGAGGTTAAGGCCTGGTTGAAGACCGCCACGTGAGCGATCACAGTGTCCGTCAGCAATCGCCCGGTTCCATAGTCGGGTGAACCGCCAATCCAGACATCCAGGTTGTCGCCGACAGGAGCGGCTGTAATGGTGTTGTTGGCCTCCAGCACGCCGTCCACATAAAGCGAGCCGTTGTTCGCCTGGCCGGGATTTCCCGAATAGGTGTAGGTCAGCATGTGCCAATTCGCGTCATTAATATTATCGCTGCTGGGGGCATTCGCATCGGAAGTCGCCGAAGTGCCGTCATTCGCACCGGGGATGGCGCCGCCGGCCAAGCCGTTTTCGGTGATGCTGATGCGCCAGGAATTATCGCCATGGCCGACAACGCTGGCAAATTGCGCGGCCGAGTACACTTGAAGCCACGTCGTTACCGTAATGGGACCAGTAATATTCAATTGTCCTACCGGAATATCGGCAATCGCCGAAACGAATTCCACGCCGGAACTTGAGTTCCCGAAGAACGTTTGCGATGGCCCGGCCTGATCGAGAGCAATGCTCGAGCCCGAAAGGGAAGTGGTCGTGTAGACGCCGTTGTCCCCGCCAATCACGTCATAAGCGATTGTGCCGCTGGTTTCCTGCAATGGCCAATAAGCAACCGGGCCATATTGCAGCACGGTTTGCTCATAGGGGCTGGGAGAGACAACTGAAACGGTCAGGCCTGAGCTGAGAATGCTTCCGTCCAGGTTGCTGACCAGGACAGTGTAAGTGCCGGCGTTGCCCGGCTGCACGTTGGGAATCGTCAAGGTGGGACTCGATGAGGTGCTAATTGGCGTCAAGCCGTTATTGAAGAACCACCTGTAAACAAACGGCGTCGTTCCGATATTGGCCACGCTGGCGGTCAAAGTCGCGCCCTGCAGAAAGGTATCGTTTGTCGCGGGTTGTTGCGTAATGATCGGCACGCTGGACGGAACCGTGATAGCAGCACTGGTTCCTGTTGTGCCATTGAGCGTGGCGCTAATCGTGGCACTGCCTGTCCCGGTGGCCGTAATAACGCCATTGCCATTAACCGTAAGCACACCGGTGTTGCTGCTGATCCAATTCGTAGCCGAACTGGTCACCACAATTCCCGACGCCTCCGTGAAATTGGCCGTGACTGTGGCCGGCTCACTCTCGCCTTGAATAATGCTATTGTTGGTGACCGTAATGACGAGGGCCGTTGGTGTCAGATTTGTGACCACAACGCCCGGCCCGGCAGCGTTCGCGATCGCCAGGTACAAGGGCGTGACCGCGCCGTCCCAGATGCGAAACTCATAAACGGTGCCCTGAAATTGGGAATCACCATAGGTATCGTTCCCCAACCAATTCTGAGATGTGCCTGCGGCTCCGCCAATTGTTCCGGGGATATAACCCGTGTTTGGATATGACTGGACCGCACCCACGAATCCGTTGGTGTAAATACTGCCGGTCAACGTGGCAGCATTGAAGGTAAAGGCCGTATATTCCTCCGTGCCAGAGGGGAACAGAGAACCGGTAACGGTATCAATTTCACCGCCATTTGGCGTAACCGCCACGTCGAGATTGAGAATACCTCTCTGAGGGAAGGGACACATCTCGAAGTTTTGATTGCCATTGTTGGCAAAGTCCCAAACCGTTGCCCACTGCTGGGCCGAGTTCTGGGTGACCCAGCATTCAACCGTTAGCGAACTGGTATTCGTGATTATCCCAGCCGGGAACGCCACATAACCTGAAAAACCGCCCCCTCCGCCGCCGGGCAGGGTGAGGCCGTTATTAATGGTCGCCGCGGCTCCATTGGTGTTGCCCCGGGGTATCAACGTCCCATTCCATTGCGAACCGCCCACCGAATCGGACGCGTCGCTGACAAAGCTATAACGATGTTTAAGGACCGCCTGAACCACCGTCAATACCGCCGAAAGGTTTGTGGTTCCAGCAGTGTTCGAAATCAGCACGCTATAAGTTCCCGTATAGGAAAATGCCACATTCGACAGAGTCAAGGTGGCATTGGTTGCGCCGGCGATTGGCGTAGAATTAGAACTCCATTGGTAGCTCAAACTGCCGCCGTAAGCGGCGGCGCTGAAATTCACCGTGTCACCCAGGGCCGCCGTCTGACTCGTGGGAAATTGCGAGATGATGGGGCGAGTGGTCGCTACGGTCACTGTTGCGCTGGTTGTCGTCACACCGCTCACGGTGGCGCTCACTGTTGCGGTACCGCCGCTAACCGCGGTGATCAATCCGCTCTGGCTCACCGTGAGGACGTTCGGATTGCTGCTAATCCAGTTGGTTGCGCCGCCGGTAACAAGGACGCCGGATGCCTCCGTGAAATTTCCCGTTACCGAGGCTTGCTCAGTTTGAGAGCCGATCAGGCTCAAATTGGTCACCGTGAGGGTAAGCGACGTCGGGGTAAAGTTCGTGACCACGACTGAGGGGCCGGCCGCGGCGCTGACCTCCAAATACACCGGCGTGACCGCGCCGTTCCAGATTCGAAACTCATAAATGGTGCCGTCAAATTGCGGATCCGGGTACGGATCCTGGCCAAGGAAATTGTTCGTGGTGCCACCCGGCCCGCCGATGGAGCCGGGAATATAAGCGCTGCTCGGAAAGCTTCGAGTTGCGAGGAGATTTCCATTGTCGTAAAGGCCGCCGGTCAAGGTGCCGCTGTTGAAAGTAAAAGCGACATATTGTTCCGAATTTGTCGGGAAATGGATGGGTGAAATCGTATCGATTTCATTGCCACTCGGGTTGATGCCCAATTCCAAATCGCCGTTGTCACGGTTGGGCAATGGGATCAAACCCATGTTCTGGCTCTGGCTGTTGTTGAAGTTAAAAATCTGCGCCCAATTCTCCCCGTTATTTTGCGTCAGCCAGCATTCGATCGTGAGTGAAGTGGTGTTGGTCAAAATTCCCCCCGGCAGGGTCACATAACCAGAATAGTCCGCTGTGGGTCCGCCCGGCAATGCCAGGCCATTTGCGATGGTGGCTGCAGGGCCGTTGGTGCCGGCCACAATGGTCCCATTGGCGCCGCCCACGGAATCGGAGGCATCGGCGACGAAACTATAACGGTGCACCAGGGTTTGAGCCGCCGTCACAAAGATAGTCGGGCTGGTCGCGGTCACGCCATTGACGGTGGCTCTTACCGTGGCATTGCCAATTCCAACGCCAACGATGACGCCACTGCTGGAGATGACCTGAAGAACGTTTGGGTTGCTGCTGATCCAGTTGGTGGCGATGCTGGTGGCATTGAGAATATTCGTGGTCGTCGCCGCGAGCGTAATGTTCACTGTGCCCTGTGCGGCCCCCGTAATAACCAGATTTGTGCTGCCGGTCAGCAATACGGCTGAAGTGGGAGTAAAATTGGTCACAAAATTGGTTGGGCCGGCCACGTCATCGACCGCAATCTGAAATTGGTTGAGGATGCCGTTATAGATGCGGAACTCATAGAGTGTGCCCTGCCATTGCGGATCGGGGAAAGGATCCTGCCCGAGGTAATTATTGGCGGTATTATATGTGCCCGGCGTATAAGAAGCGGAAGGCGCGATAACGGAAGCGATCAAATTTGGGCCGAGATAAAGGCTGCCCTGCAAATTGGTAACATTGAACTCCCCCGTAATATGCTCCTCAACATTATTCGGAAATTGAATCCCGGAAAAAGCGTCATATTCCGTTCCGTTTCTCACGGCCATCGACATATTGTTGTTGTTATTGGCGGGATACGGGATATATCCAAAGTATTCGCCCTGGCCATTGTTGAAATTCCACAACTCCGCCCAGCCATTCTGCGCATTTTGCGTGGCCCAACACTCTACCGTAATGTTCGTCGTGGTATTCAGAATTCCGGCGGGCAGCGTGACGTAACCCGAAAAGCCCGGGCCGCCGCCGCCCGCCAGCACGAGTCCATTATTGATGCTCGCCGCAGTTCCGGTGGTCTGCGCAATGACCGTCCCGTTGGCGCCGCCCACCGAGTCGGAGGCGTCACTGACAAAGCTGTAGCGGTGTTGAAGAGTTTGCGCGGAAAGCAGGCAAGGCAGCGCAAATAACGCCAGGCCCGACGCCAGCAACCGTTTGGTTAACGCATAGACATTTCCCCGACACTCCATGATTCCGACGAGATGATTTTTCATAACAAGTACGGCATTGGTTCAGTTTTTAGGTGGAAACGATCCGATTCAAACGGCCAGGGCAAAAGAGAGCCCGGTACGCGCGGACGCGCCGTTTGATTATTGGACATAATGACATTATAAGGATACTTGCGTGGGTGTCATGTGGCATAAAGTGGCCACATGCCATAAAAATTATTTATGCTATAATTTCTAGCAGTTCCCGAATACTTCAAAAAACATCTCGAAAAATGATGAAACAATATAAGGCAATGATATGAGAGGTTCTGGCTCTTCGACATCGTTTCCGCGCCGGCCTTGCCCGTCACGTTGACATTGAGGTCCGTCTAACTAAATTCTGTTCTTATGCCTCCTGAGATATACCGCAAGCTGAATTCCATTTCGCCTTTTGGATTTCTGCTTCTGCTGGGCTTCGGTCTTTTTATTGGGAATGCCCGGGCAGATACGGTGACCGATGTCACCAATATCCAGGCGGCCGCATACGGAGGACTCTACGTGGGCAATCGCGCGCCGCTGGCGCCAAGTCCGTTGCTCCGCCTGCCGCCGGGCAGCATCCAGCCCCAGGGCTGGTTGTATACGATGCTGGAAAACCAGCGCAACGGTTTGAATGGCAATCAGGAGCAGATCTCGCCGTTCCTCCAATTCTCGACCAGCGATTGGACGACGCCCAATGGTTCGGGCGCAACGCAAGGCTGGGAACGCGTGCCCTACTGGCTGCGCGGTTACATTGACCTGGGTTACAGCCTCCAGGACCCGGCGGTAATCAGTAACGCCACGCGTTGGATCCAGGGTGTCATGGTTTCAGAGCGGACGAACGGTTATTTCGGTCCGGCCCAGGATTACGCGGATGCAAACACCCAGTCAGACCTCGGGATCAACGTACCGGATTTGTGGCCCAACATGCCGATGCTGGACGCCATGCGGTCCTACTATGATTACACAGGCGATACCAATGCCCTGAACTTGATTGAGAATTATTGCCAATGGGAAAATAGTTTGCCGCCTGCTGATTTCGGCGCGGGCTACTGGCCCATGATGCGCATGGGAGATAATATTGAGTCAGTTTACTGGCTGTACAATAGGACGGGTGAATCCTGGCTGCTGAACCTGGCGACAAACATGTACGCGAATATGGCGCGCTGGGACATGCCCGGCACGCTGCCGAACTGGCATAACGTCAATATCGCTGAAGGGTTTCGGGCCCCCACCGTGTTCTGGCAACAATCGGGCAACCCGGCGCAGTTGCAGTTTGCCGAGGGGAACTACGACACGGTCATGGACCAATACGGCCAGGTGCCCGGCGGCGGATTTGGGGGCGATGAGGTTTGCCGCTCCTATTATTATGGGCCGCAGCAAGGCTTTGAAACCTGCGGCATCGTGGAAATGATGCGCAGCTGTGAAATTCTCACCCGAATCACCGGTAATCCGATTTGGACGGAACGATGCGAAGACCTCGCCGCAAACAGTTTTCCGGCGGCGTTGCGCACCAATATGATGTCGCTCCATTATCTGACCGCGCCGAACCAGCCCGAACTGGATGATGAAGTCAAATCGCCGGACATCAACAACACCGGCGCTCCCTGGTTTTCGCAAAGTCCTTCCGAACCCAACTTTTGGTGCTGCGAACATAATCACGGCATGGGCTGGCCGTATTTCTGCGAAGAAACCTGGGTGGCGACATGGGACGACGGCTTGTGCGCTTCGCTTTATGCGCCGACGATTGTGACGGCGCGCGTCGGCAATGGCAGCACCATCCGGGTGACCGAAAACACGACCTATCCCTTCAGCGGAACGGTGCAGTTGAGTATTGCGGCCACCAACAGCGTGAGTTTTCCATTCTACGCGCGCGTGCCGCAATGGGCCTCGAATAACTGGATCCAGGTCAATGGCCAGACGGTCGCAACCAACAGCGTGCCGGGTTCGTACGTTTGCATTCAACGCACCTGGACCGGCGGCGATCAGGTCACGCTGAATTTCACCCGCCAGATCGCGTTACGAACCTGGGCAACAAATAACAATTGTGTGTCCGTCAACTACGGTCCGCTGACCTTCTCCCTGCAAATTCCCGAGAACTGGCAGCCTTATGGCAATAACGACGCGCCCTGGACCCAATACCAGGTCTATCCCGGCGCGAATTGGAACTATGGCCTGGCCTTGAACCCTACAAATCCGGCGGCGTCATTCACCGTGGTGACAAATCCCGGACCGATGGCAACCAACCCATTTTCGATACAGACAACGCCGATTCAATTGCAGGCGCAGGCACGGCAAATACCGGGCTGGACGCTCGATGGTTTGTCCGATGCCGGCGCGGTTTGGCCCAGCCCCGTTTATAGCACCCAGCCGATGCAGAGCGTCACGCTCGTGCCAATGGGCGCGGCGCGCTTGCGGATTTCAGCTTTTCCAACGGTCAGCACGAATGCAGGCGCAACGCAATGGGGCGCCCCTTACACGCCAGGCGCTTCCTATGTGAACTCTTCTGACACCGTCTCGGCCATGAATCTCGGGCTGCAACCGTCCAGTTCCAGCGAGCAAATGACCCGCATGACCTGGTGGAATCACCTGGGCACGACGGAATGGGTGCAGGCGAGTTTTAACGGCTTGTGCCAGGTGAGCCAGATGTCGGTCTATTGGTATGCCGACCAGCCCATTGGCGGCGGCTGCAACCTGCCGCAATCATGGTGGGTGGAATATCTCGTGGGCACCAATTGGGTGACTGCCACGGGCGCCGGCGCGTATGGCGTCGCGGCGAATACGTTCAACACGGTGACGTTTAACCCGGTCACGACGACGGCCGTTCGCCTGTATGTTCAACTGCGGAGCGGATATTCCGGCGGCATACTGGCCTGGCGCGTTCCCGCCGTTCCAGTCGCCTCCCTGGCGTTGCACTATCCTTTGCACGGCAACCTGACTGATACGGCCTCGGGACAAACTGGAATCCTTGCGGGCGGCGTTTTTGTGGCCGACCGATTCGGCACGGCCAGTAATGCGCTTCAATTTAACGGCACCAGCACCAACTATGCGATCATCCCGCGTCCTAATTCGATGGATTGGACAATGGCTTTTTGGGTAAAGACGACGGCCACCGGCAGCGGTTCCGTGCCATCGGGATACAGCAGCACTGGAAAGTTCGGAGGGTCGTTGTATTTGAATGGCAATACGACGTTGAAAGCCGTTTCAGGAAATTTTCCCAAAGGCCTGCCCACGGGCAACAGTCCATATACTATTGCGGTTTGGGAAAAGGCCGACAGCGGTTGTCCAAACAACGGCGGCTTTGTTGGTTGGGGCAACGAAGATACCGGAGAAGGCAACAACCTGCGCCTGAACGGCCCTAACAGCGTGAACAATTATTGGTGGGCGAATGATTTTGTGGTCAGCGGGCTCTCGGTCAATCCGCTGGATGGTAATTGGCACGCCATCGTGGCGACCTGGAACGGCACCACCCGAACCATTTATGTGGATGGCACGGCCGTCGGGTCCCAGACTCCGGGCGCGGCGAATGTGATGGGCTTGAATTTCGTCGTGGGCGCGACCATCGGCGATGTAAACTTCAAAGGATGGATGGAAAACCTTCTCATCACCACGAACGCTCTCACTCCATCGCAAGTTTCGACTTACCAAAACAATGGATCCATGCCCGCAGGCACGGTGGCCTACTGGCAATTTAATAACGTAGCCAACCTGGGAGCCGATAGCAGCGGCCTGGGCAATGCATTATCGGTCGCCAACCTTTCCGGCCAATGGTACCAGGGCGAGGGTTTGGTGGATGGCGATGTTTCCAGCACTGCGGATGATTTTGGCGTTTCGTTATTGGGAAACTCCGCCGCCTTCGGCGTCGGTAATCCTGATACGACCATCACTTCTGCTACAGCGATTAACGATGGCCGATGGCATCACATTGCAGCCACACGAAGCGCCTACTCCGGCCAGATGCAGCTCTATGTGGATGGTGTCATGCAGGCGAGCGCCATTGGGCCATTCGGACCAAAAACCGCCCCCCCAGAACTATCCCTCGGCGCCATTCAATCCGGTGGAGGTTATTTCAACGGCACGATCGATGACGTGCAAATCTTCAATCGTGTTTTGAGCCCGCCGGAAATTAGCGTGGTGATGAACCAGTCACTTTCGTTGAATGCTTTGGGCGACACCAACCTCATGGCGGGACAGACGTTGACCTTTTCCAATTCTGTCGTGGATCCTTATGCGCCACCCCGGACCATTGGCTGGAGTGTTGCCGGTACTCCCGCCGGCGTGACCATTGATCCTGTAAGCGGAGTGCTCACGTGGCGGCCAGCCATCGCTCAGTCATCCGCGACTTATTCATTTTCCATTACCGCAACAGACAATGGTTCCCCAGCCTTAAGCACCACGCAATATCCCCTGGTAACCGTGCTGACTCCGGCCGAACCCCAAATTCTCTCGCCCGACTTTATCGGCGGTCTGTTTACCTTTGACGTCAGCGGCAATGCCGGACCGGACTATTATATCGATTCGACCACAAATCCCGGTCCGACGGCCGTGTGGTCGCCGTTATTCACGAACAATGCCCCTGTCGCGCTTCCGTTTATTTGGACCGATTTAATCAATTCCAATACTGCCCGACAATTTTTTCGCATCCGCCTCGGTCCGTAAGGTAGGGACGCCGCGCTGCGGCGTCGCCGCCCGCGTAGAGAGGGCGGAACATACGCGGTACGATGCCCAACAACGTAAATAGTGCAGCTAGTTGCGGGCGCTGCCGCGCCGTTACGTAGCGCAGACTTCCAAGTCTGCTGTATCGCGGGTTTCTAAACCCGCTAATCGTTCGTAGTCGTGCGACTGCCGATTTGGAAATCGGCGATACAGCAGGTTTGGAAACCTGCGCTACGTATGCACGTTCCCGTCGGGAACGGCATATTGGCAGGTGGCGCTGCCACCGCTGCCATGGCTGGCACAGATTTTCCTTGTCGGTAATGACGTAAGTTTTACATTCCAAAACAACTCATGTGGTCGATCCTGAAAGAATTTTGGCGGTTCTCCAAGCAGGAGAAAAAATGGTGGCTCGTTCCGTTAATCGTTGTGCTTCTATTAATGGGCGCTGTCTTAATCTTCACCGCCGGTTCGGGCATTGTCTGGGCGCTCTATCCGTTTCTATGATCCATGCCCGCGTTACGCAACATCCTGGGCATCTCGGCGTATTATCACGACGCCGCCGCCGCGCTGGTAATTGACGGGAAAATCGTTTCCGCCGCGCAGGAGGAACGTTTTACCCGAAAAAAAAACGATCCCGATTTCCCGCGTCAGGCCGCGCATTTTTGCCTTCGCCACGCCAACCTGGCGCCGTCGCAATTGGACGCGGTAGTCTTTTACGACAAACCGGTTTTGAAATTTGCACGGTTGTTGGAAACATATCTCGCCGTCGCCCCGGCTGGCTGGCGCACGTTTCCCACCGTAATGACCAATTGGCTCGGCGGAAAACTGGATGTGCGGAAGTTAATCCGCGCGGCCCTGCCGGAATTACGTCCCAATTGCGAAATTCTTTTTACCGAACACCATCAATCCCACGCTGCCAGCGCGTTTTATCCATCGCCCTTTGACGAAGCCGCGATTCTCACGATCGATGGCGTCGGTGAATGGGCAACCACGACCATCGGGCATGGCCGTAGCAATGAAATCAAGATGCTCAAGGAACTGCGTTTTCCGCATTCGCTCGGGCTGGTTTATTCCACGTTTACCGATTACTGCGGTTTCCGCATCAATTCCGGCGAATACAAACTCATGGGGCTCGCGCCCTACGGCGAGCCAAAGTATGCCGATAACATTCGTCGCGAATTGATGGACATAAAACCGGACGGCTCATTTCGGTTGAACATGGATTATTTCAATTTTTTGAGCGGCACAACCATGCACAACGAAAAATTTCACGATCTATTTGGCGGCCCGCCGCGTGGACCTGAGGAAAAAGTCGGGCAACGGCACATGGACGTGGCACGCTCGATCCAATTGGTGACGGAAGAAATCATGCTTCAACTGGCTCGCCATACCCGTAATGTCACCGGCCAAAAAAACCTGTGCATGGCCGGCGGCGTCGCGCTCAACTGCGTCGCGAACGGGCTGATTTTGAAAGAAAAGATTTTTGATCGAATTTGGATACAGCCCGCGGCGGGAGACGCCGGCGGCGCGCTGGGCGCCGCCCTGGCTGCCTGGTTCATGGACAAAACGAATCCGCGCACAGTTCTTCCATCCGATTCCATGCAGGCCTCATTACTGGGGCCTAAGTTTTCCGATGATCAGATTGAAAACGTTTTGCGTTCGCACCATGCCGTATACAAGAAATTGACCCCAGACGCGCTACTGGACTTTACTGTAGGACTTCTCAAATCTGAAAAAGTCATCGGCTGGTTTCAGGGCCGGATGGAATTTGGTCCGCGCGCACTTGGAAGTCGCTCAATTCTGGGAGACGCGCGCTCGGTGAAGATGCAATCCATGATGAATTTGAAGGTGAAATTCCGCGAATCATTTCGGCCCTTCGCGCCCATCGTCCGGCGTGAACGTGTCGCTGATTATTTTGAATTGGATACCGACTCGCCTTATATGCTGCTCGTTGCGCCGGTCAGAAACGAATTGCGCCGCGACGTCCCGCCCGCAGTCAACGGGTTCGATCGACTCAAGGAAATCCGCTCCACGCTCCCGGCCATTACGCACGTGGATTACTCGGCGCGCATCCAAACCGTCTCGCAGGACAGCAACCCGTTGCTTTACGATTTGCTGCTTCGCTTTGAGCAGGCGACCGGCTGCAGTATACTGGTCAATACGTCCTTCAACGTGCGCGGCGAGCCGATCGTCTGCACGCCCGACGACGCCTACCGTTGTTTTATGAACACGGAAATGGATTATCTCATTCTGGGCAACTGCGTCATCGAACGCACTGCTCAGCCAAACCAGGCCGTCCAACGCCGCGTCGCCCCGCAATCAGACTAACATGGAACTAAACCTCAAAGACGAACCCAAGGAATGGCGCAAATCCGCGCTGCTGGCCACTTTGGGCCTGGCAATCATCACCTCCGTACTCCGCTGGCGCCATGTTTTGGGAAATGAAGAATGGCTGGCGAGCGTATCGATCCTGGCCGTCATTGCCATCTGCGCGATTCTGCAACCGCGCTGGTTTCGCGGCTATCACTTGTTTTCCATGCGGGCGGGTTTTCTCGTCAGCCGGATCCTTGGACGAATTTTGCTGACGCT
>DASXFM010000294.1:0-10819 GCA_036489615.1 Verrucomicrobiia bacterium
TTTTTTCGGCGCGTTCGGGAACGAACAGCGTGCCCGGCTTGACCTGGGTGCCGTTCAGTTGATCGTTTGTCGTGAGGAAGGCCTTCTTAGCGTTGTAGAGATCGAGCTGGCGTACTTTTTCTTCGAGCGTCATTCTGCCGAGCAGGTCGGCGACGCGGGTGTTCACAGACAAAGCCGGATTTTTGTAGGGTGGTTCGTCGGCGAGGGAGGAGAGAGCCGTGATGGTTAGGATCAAAAACATCGAACATCGAACACCCAACATCGAACGCCGAAGGAAAGACCGCGAGCCGTATGTTCGATGTTGGGCGTTCGATGTTTGGTGTTCGAAGTTTTTCATTATTTTGGCTAGTTGGTGGCGCGGCCTCCCGTGAGATCGAAGCAAAAGCCGGTGGTGAAACTGGCTTCGGATGAAACGATGAATGTCGCCATGTCGGCGGCTTCTTCGAGGGTCCCGCAACGTTTCATGGGAATTTTGTCGGTCATGTAAGTCACTTGCGCGGGCGGCAAAGCATCGACCATGGGGGTACGGATGACCGCCGGAGCGAGCGCGTTCACGGTGACGCCGGATTCGGCGAGTTCTTTTCCCTGCACTTTGGCCATGCCGATGACTGCGGCTTTGGAGGCCGAATAGGCCATCATGCCGGCGTTCCCTTCTTTGCCGGCGATGGAGGCGATATGCAAAATCCGTCCGTAACCTTGTTTCACCATGGCCGGGATGACGGCACGGGCAGTGTTGAAAGCGCCGAAGAAGTTGACCCGGAAAACCAGTTCGACGTTGGCGGGGTCTACTTCATGGCTTTTGACATTGGTCTTACCGGTTGTGCCGGCGCTGTTGATCAGGATATCGATGGGACCATTCTTTTTAATGAGCCCGTCGATGGCAGTTTCGACCGCCCTGGTGTCCGAGACGTCCACGCAGAGAGTTTGGGCAGTGGCGCTGATGCTCGAGCGGGCGGCTTCGAGTTTGGCGGGGTCCAAATCACAGAGCACCACGTTGACGCCGAGGCTGTGAAGCTTTTTTGCAATCGCCAGGCCGATGCCGGAAGCGCCGCCGGTGATGAGGGCGGTTTGATTTTTCCAATTCTTTTTCGTGGGTTCCATATTTTTTCGACGACTGCGGAACGTGTTGCGTGGTGCGTCAAATATTCGGGCGGCGAGATTGAGCGAATCAGGAGAGACTTCTCTTCGAGGCGGAGTCTATGAGGGACTGCTTCAATAGAATAGTTTCGGAGAGAACATCCACTTCGTTGCAATGTTCCCAGTCAATCCAGACGTATTCGAGTGCGATCCAACCCTGGAAACCGTGCTTGTTCAAGGCTTTTAGCACGCCGGCGAAGTTGATGGTGTTGTCCTTAAGACTGCTTTGCAAACGGCCTTTGCGGGCGCAACGAGCGTGGAAATGCGTTGCCCGCTCGCACAGTGGTTCGATCTCGGCGTCCCGGACTCCGACGCGCGTAAAGTGAGCGTAGTCCAGGGTAAAGCCAAGACCCGGCACGCGGGCCGCGAGGTTCAGGGCACGCGCGGGAGTATCGACGATGGACCCGACGTGCGGCTCGATTCCCACGGTCAGCTGGTTTGACGCAGCCTGTTCCACCCGCCAGGCCAGTTCTTCAGCGGCGCGCGCGAGAGAGGTTCCGCGGGACTCGGCGGCAAAAGTGACACCGGGCAAAATTGAAATGTGTTTGGAACCTGCCGCCGCGGCGTAATCCAAGGTCTTGAGAAATTGGCGGCGCGCGAATTCGCGGCGTTTTGCTTCCGGATGATTCACCGCGAAGTCAGCGAAGTTTTCATGGACTTGAAGAAAAATATCGGAGGCGACGAGGGCTTCGCGTTTAAGCCGCTGGCAAAGCGCCGCGCCGTTCTTTTCAGGGCGATTCAGTTCTTTTTCGGGCCGCAAATGGCTGCGCCCGGCGAACAGGCCGATGTCCACGCCGCGCAGCCCCAGCAGCGAGATGACGCGGACCGCGGCATCGTGCGACAGAAGCGGGAAACTGAAATCGGCGCAGCTAAGTTTTAAACGCGAGGTCATAAATTAATTAATCTGAAAGGATTGCGAACCTGCTTTGCGGGATGCCCGGTACAATTCGTCGATTTTATCGAGGGTGGCGTTAGGGCTGCGACCATCGCGCAACGCTTCCTGCAACGCAGTTCCGCCGGTGGTTTGCAGGGGAACATAGCCACTGTAACGCGGGCGCACGAAAGCTTCTTCCTGGGTGGCTTTCGTTCCGCTGAAAAACCCGCCGCAGAGAGCATCCGTTGCGGGATCGTTCCAGGTGGAAGCATGCGAGGGCTGACCGCCGGCGTTTACGTAAATTGTCCGTTGCGCGATCGCGCCGGCAATAAAGCTGGCGTAGTCGAGGGCGATTTCAGGGTTACGGCACTGCGATGAGATGGCAACGCCGGTGCCGCCGAGCACGCTTCGCAGGCGCGTGCCGTTTGGTTCAAGCGAGATCAGATTGCCGAATCGCAATGGCGCGCGGGCAAACCCCGGCCGGGCATAGTTGTTATAGGTATAACCAAAAGCGTTCCACGCGAAATTATCGGTGGTCGTCATGCGTTCGGCCACCTGGATGGGATTCCAACTAAAAATTTCCCGAGGCATGAACTCGGTCAAGTCACGAAGGAGGTCCAGGGCGGTATGCATGATATCGCGCGGCGCCAATTCTTGAGGTGTGGAGCAGGGATCGGCGCCGAGGGCCTTAAGAAACATCAGAAAATGCAGGAAAAGGTCGGCGTTGAAACCTGGAATTACGGCGTATTTGCGGCGCGCGAGCGCGACGGCTTCCTTCCAGCTCGCCGGTGGAGACGCTCCGGCGCGTTCGAGCAAATCGGGGCGCCAGCTTGGCGCGGGCGCGGCGGCGTCGATGGGCAGGGCGAGCAATCGGCCCGCATATTGATAGCTGTCGAAGTTCAGGCCGATGGAATTTTGCGACCAATGGTTGAACGCCGTTTGCGCCAGGCGCGGTTTGAGATCGAGGACGAGTTTTTTCTCAAACGCAAATCCCGCCCAGGGATGATCGATGACGATCAAATCGAATTTGGGGGCGAGTTGGTCGATGGGCATGTGGCCGAACTCGTCGAGCGTGCGTTTTTCCCAGCGGATGCGGACGGTGGCGGCGCCATTTGCCGATTGCAGCTCTTCGTAGCGCTGGGCCGTGGCGACCAGTGGTGGAAAGGCGCGGCTATGATCCCACGCGATGCCGGTGAGTTGGACAGGCCGGGTCATGCCTGCTGGCGAACAGCGGCTGGTTCATCAACACGAGCGCCTTTTACGGCCCGAATTCGTTCGCTGCGATTGGTGCGCGCGGATTCGCAGGCCGCCTCAATGATTTCCATGGAGGCAAGGCCCAATTCTCCGGGTGAACCGTTCGGCGCTTTGCCCAATACCGTGTCGATGAAATTGAGGGCCGGGGCCTGGTCGGGGTAAGTTTCCCCGGACGCCAGCGGCTTAAATTCGGTGCGTTTGTCGGCGAAATCGATCAGAGTCATTGTGCCGCGCCACAATTCGAGCTGCAAAATGGCTTTGCTGCCAAAAACGCGGACCTCGTAATTGCGTTCAGACAGCGGAGTGGCGGCAGTGGTGGCGATGCTGGCGAGCGCGCCATTCTCCATTGTCACCGTGAGGGCGTTATAAATGTCATTCGGCGAGCCGTCATAATCGAAGCGGGAATAAACCTCGGCCGGGCGAAGGCCGGTCAAAAACGTAAGATAAGCGGCAACGTGGGAGACCTGGCAATAAATCTGGCCGCCACCGGCCACGTCCGGGTCGTTGTAGGAACCTTTGCACGGTTCGATATAGGGGGCTTTCATGCCGTGCGTGGGAGAAGTGTTAATGCCACGGAGCAGCTTGTCAATGGGGTTGGTCATCAGGATGGAAATCATCTTGATTTGACCCAACGCGCCGGAGCGAATCAAGCGGCGCGCTTCTTTGCCGTGCGCCGTGTAATGCCAGGGGCAACTGACGAGCAGTTGCAGTTTCTTTTGAGCGGCCGTTTCGACGAGTTCACGCGCTTCGTCCACGGTGAAGGTCATGGGCTTTTCGATGAGGACGTGCAGGCCGCGTTCCAGGGCGGCGCGCGCCTGGGCGAAGTGGACGTTGGGCGTGGAGGCGATGATGACAGCGTCCAATCCCTTGAGCGCCAACAATTCCTGGAAATCGACAAAGGCATATTTCAGTCCGAAGTCACGGGCGATTTTTTCGCAATTCGCCTTTTCCCGGCTTTGGACTCCCAGCAGTTCGGCGCCCGGATGTGATTTCACAGCCGGGATATGCGCCAACGTTGCCCACCATCCCGCGCCGATAATGCCAATGCCCACTTTTTTCATAGTTCAACTTTTAAATGGCTGGAGCAGCTCGCGCTTAAGCTCCACGCCGAAACCCGGCTTGTCCGGTGACAGCGAGACTTTTCCGTTCACCGGCAACGGTTCACCCTCGATCACGCTGAAAATCGGTTGTATCTCCGTCCCTTTGCCCACGGATAGATATTCGGCATAAGGCGAGTTCGTATTTGCCATGACGAAATGGTAATTATAGACGGACGACCCGTGCGGGATAACGGGCATGTCATACGGCTTGGCCATCGCGGCAATCCACCGTGTGGGAGTATAACCGCCGCACCATTGCATCTCCGGCTGAATAATGTCCGTGGCATGGTTGTGGATGATGTTATGAAACGCTTTGGGATGATATTCCAGGTTGCCGGTGGCCAGGAGAATGGGTGAAATGCGGTCGCGCAAAATGCGATTATTTTCCGTGGCCCAACCATTTTGGAGCGGGTCCTCGAACCATTTCACGTCATAGTCGCGGACACGCTCGGCTACGCGCGTGGTGAACTCGATATCCCAGGACAAATAGCAATCGACCATGATTTCCATATCGTCCCCGAGCCCGGCGCGCAATTTGCCGATTAATTTTTCCATTTTCTTAATGCCGTCGCGTCCGCTTTCCACGCCCCAGGGCGCGGCGATTTTTACGCCCAGAAAACCGCGGTCGCGCCAGGCGTCCACATAATCCGGATGGATGGTAACATAACACGGAATTGATTCTTTAGTTTGGCCGCCCAGGATTTTATAGACGGGAAGTTTCTGCGCCTTGGCAACCAAATCATATAAGGCAAGGTCCACTCCAGCCATGGCCATGCTGGTGACACCGCCCAGCCCGTAAGGCAACGTGGAACGGTTCATCTGGTCCCAGATCAATTCAATGTTATAGGGGTCCTGGCCGATAAGAAATCGTTTGAGGTGCTGGTCAATGACGCTGCAGGCAAAAGCGCCCCCGCCGTAATTGGCGCAAAAACCGGTCACACCTTCATCGGTGAAAATCTCAATGACAAAGGGGTCCTGGCCGCCGCCCATCCACAGCGAACGAATGCGGGAATACCTGGGATGGACGGACATGGGATTGGAAATGAGAGTCTGGGCCTGCCAGCCGCCGCCCCAGTATTGGGATTCGCCCATGGCGGCGCCGCGCGCGCCGGTATCGCCGGATTTAACGGTGTATAACTTGATATCGGTAATTTTCATCTAATGGTCACTGCACTAATACGGGTGATTTTGTGTTGCAAGACAAATTCGCAGGCTATTGAGGCCGGCACAATGGACAAAATGACAATGGACATGGATTATTTGGCAGAATCATTTGGGCTGACGGCTCCGGCTTCGCCATTGGCTGGGGGTAAGATTTAATTTTTGCCGGAACAGGCGCGAGAAATAAAGTTCATCCTCGAAACCGGTCTGCAACGCGATTTCCTTGACGGGCAATTCGGTTTCGGCCAACAGGCTGCGGGCGCGGACCAGCCGCAATTCGAGGAGATACTGGTGAGGACTTAGCCCGGTGTGCGCCGTGAAGGTATGGCGAAACCAGCTATAACTGACGCTTAGTTCCTGGGCCAAAACTTTCATGTCCAAATTGCGGTCGAACTCATCCTGAATGCGCGTGATGGCGCGTTCGATGACGTTGGCATTTTGCGTATCGACGGACGACTGCGCCTGTTGCGCGGAATAGAATAGGCCCATGAGGTTATTCGTGGCCCCGGCCAGGATTTGTTGCAGCGCCGGGCGATTGGCGCGAATGGCCTGGATCATCCGGCTGAACGTCGCCAGCACAGTGTCCTCGGCGCCAATTTTGACGATGGGGTTATTGGGGGTGAAAAAACGGTGCCGCAGCCAGCCCCGGGCGATTTCACCGTCGAAACCGATCCAATGTTCGTGCCAGCCGGTTTCGTCGGTTGGTGCGTAACGATGCCAGACGCCCGGGAAGAGCAAAAACGCGTGACCGGCCCCGATGGCGGCGGAGAAATTCGGTTTTGATTCCAACGTACCGCCGCCGCTGGAAATGTAAAGGAGAGCAAATCCCTGCAGGACACGGCCATTTCGCCAATCAAAATCAAAGCCTTTCGGATGCCCGCTCAGCGGATATTGCGTGTGTGACGCCACGCGCATTTCGCCGGCGGTGGTGGCGTAAAGGCCCCATTTTTTATCGCGCTGGCTGACGGGGAAATAGCGATAAAATGCGGAGGTTTCGGATTTCATGCGACTGTGGGAATTTGACGTGTGAAGGGTTGCCCGTCAAGCGTTCCACCCTGGAAAGACATTTTATCCATGAGAATTGCCATTTTCTCCATTGTTGGCTTGGAGGGACTGTGGGAGGGTGAAGACATCAGCCAAAACCTGCGAAGATGAAATTATCGGCGACAGACGTGTCCAGACACTCATAACTGACAGAAATACCCATATGAACCCAGATACAACTGCAACAACTCTGAATCAATGGCGGACAATTCGGAAGTGGGGGATCGCGGCGATGTTATTAACTCTCCTGACCGTGGCCGGGACGGTATGGGGACAGACTACGAATATCATTTACCAGGACAACTTCGCCCGGACGGGAGTGTTGAGCGGTTCGGCGCCCGATACGGTGAACGCCCCGGGAGCGACATGGTTTGCGTGCGACAATGCGGGAATCAACGCGGTATTGATGACCGACGGGTCGGAGATCGCGTGCACCAACACGCCCAACCCTGTAAACGGCATATACCTGAATGGTTTCCTGCCGTTCACTCCACAGGTTGGGCATATTTATACTCTCAGCTGTCAAATGGTCGCGCTCTCCGGTGGCGCGCAATGGCTGGCGATGGGCTTCGCTACACAACCAATAACGAACAACTTTTATGCCGCCGTCAATTGCGGTGCAGGGTTTATTCTCGTGCGCGGAAACGGAAGCGGGATTCAGGCCTTTGAGTCGCCGGGTGGCGGGTCCACGGCCACTGTTAACGCCAATTTTGGAACCACCACCAACGTGTTCACCGTCGTTCTTAATACGGCCACGAATGGAACGACCGCAGTCAATGCGGATTACGGATGGGTCTACACTTTTTATACGAATGGTGTCCAGGTGGCCACCTACCGCGTTCCGTATGCAAATCCTCCGATCCAATACGTCGGCATTGGCGCCGATGCGGCCACCGGGTATTTTCAGCAATTCAAGTTGGTGGACGTCATGGTATTCCAGGGCGCGCCGATCATTTCAGAACAACCCAATAACAGGACGGCGCAAGTGGGACAAAAGGCCACTTTCTGGGCCGGTGTTACGAACGATTATCCCTCGGCCTCATATCAATGGATGACCAATAGCGCCAGCGGTGTCACCAATGCCATTGTTGGAGCAACGAATGCCAGCTATACCACGCCGACATTGGATATGACCTACAACGGATTAAACTACAGTGTCGCAATCACCAATCCGTTTGGTTCCACTAACAGTGCACTGGCGTCTCTGACCGTCGTGTCCGGACCGCCGGCGGTTTACTCCGCAACGAAAACGGGAAACACGACGAACGTCGTCGTCGCGTTCTCCAAAGCAGTTGACCCGACCACAGGACTGAACCCCGGCAATTATTCGTTGACCATCAACGGCGCTTCGGCTGGCGTCACTGTTTTGTCGGCCAGTTACGGCAGCACTTCCAACAGCGTCATCCTGACCACCTCAACTTTGAATACCAACGCCGGTTACTATGTCACCGTTCAAAACGTGAAGGATCTGTTCGGCAACGCCATGACGGGCGGCAGTACCGTGCCGATTCTTCCCGCCGGCCTGGTGTTTTACGTAAGAGGCGATTCGGGCGTGGTGCTTGACGGCAGCGGAAACGTGGTTCAATGGCTCGACCAGACCACCAATGGCAACGACGCTTCGCAATTCTTTGGTGTGCCTTCGGCCGCCCACACTGGCCCGTCGGCACGACCGGCGGTGGATACCTTCAATAACCTCCAACCGACGTTGGACTTTGGCAATGGCACCGGTGGCAACTCTCTTCACTGGCTGCAGGCTGCCTCTTCGCCCAGCCTGACAACGTTGATTAGCAACACAACCATGTATGCTGTCGCCCAATTTGCCGCGATCACCCCGGCCAACGAAATAGTGAACAAAACGTGGGGAAATTTGCCGGCTCCTTTCGATTGGGCTCCGGGAGGCGGGGAGACCATACAATATGGAAACGGTTTCAATAACGCGCCGGCCAGCGGCACCGCAGGAACCCTTCTCGCCGGCGTCCCCAATGTTCTGGCCTCGATGATTACGTTGCCGACGTCAGGCGGGACGACAAACTTTGTTTTCTTCCTGAACGGCAACACTAACGGGAGCGGCGCGATCAGAGCCGTTACCGGCAACCCGGCAGGCATTTACGACGGCGGGCGGCCGCTCTGGATTGGCGGACGATGGGATTTGGTGAACGGGAATATGAAGGGCCAGCTCGCGGAAATCATGCTCTTCAACAACAATCTGTCGGGCCCCGACCGCACCAACGTGGATAACTATCTTGGGCAAAAGTATTTCCCGTTTGCCATTAGCCAGAATTTACCCACGACCGTCACATCGTCCAACGGCTTTTCTGTGACCTACACGTTTGGGGCAACTGTGGGCAGTACGCACGGACTTTTGCTCCAATGGCAGGAGAACGGCACGAATATTCCCGGCGCCACCGGCCTGTCTTTCACGACGCCCATTCTCGGGCCTTCGGACAATGGCGAGAATTTTGACGTATTGGTGACCCTCCCCAACGGTTCGACGACCAACAGTGCGACAAGCACCTTGACAGTTCTTTCCCAGCCTCCATATGTCGTGACGTCGGGAATTCCGATTTGGAACACCAATGAAGTGATGGTGGTCTTTGACGAAGCGGTGGACCCTGTCACCGCGGGCAACATTGGGAATTATTCGTTGAACAACAGTGCGAGTGTTCTCTCCGCCGCGATCGGCGATTTGCCAAACAAAGTCATTCTGACGACCTCGCCTTTGACGTGGAACGCCAATCCCGGCTATTACACGGTCAACATTCAAAACGTGAAAGATTTGTATGGAAATACCATGACGTCCGTTTCGCCGTCGGTGGGCCTTTATCCGCCAACGGCCCTTTGGGTCAAGGCCAATACCGGAGTTTTGTCCGATGGCGGCGGCGGCGCCGGTGTCGGCCAATGGAACGATCTCTCCGGAAATGGAAACACGATTATGGGATTTGGGTTTGGCTCGCCTTCGCCTGATGACCCGGTCCTGGCCACTAACAATTACGGGGACCCAGTGGTCCGTTTTGCGGCCACCAACGATTCGCAAATGCTTGCCTTCGACGCGCCTTCGCTTGAAATCACCGGTGACATGTCGGTTTTTGCCGTGATGAACTTTGCTACGCTGGCAGGCGGCACCAATGGCGAGATTGTGTCCAAGACCGGGAATCCCAGTGCCAATCTCAGTATTGCCGCGCCCTATGATTATTACGTGGGCAGCACAACAGGTGCCCCCTTCTATCGCGGCAACGGCGGCAGCAGCGGCAACGGTATCAGCTATGGGGGATACGCCTCCACCAACGGCCCGACCGTCGGCGTGCCAACCATCGTGGGCGTGACCGAAACCGGCAATACCGTCAGCCACTTTGTTAACAACAACGGGGTCGGAACCGGCCTCCTCAGCAGCGGCTATAATGAATCATCCGATGCCGATCATGGGTCAGGCATGGTGATCGGGGCGCGCGGAGATAACTTCAATCGTCTGAGCGGCGACATTGCCGAAATGATCATTATGAGCTCGGGCATGTCCAGTAACGACGTGGTGTTGCTGGACAATTACCTGGCGGCCGGCCATAGGCTGCCTATCGGCACCAATTCCTATGCCATCATCACACAGCAGCCTGTTGCCAGCACCAATATCGACTTTGGCACCACGTTGACTGTTCCGGTGGGCGTGTCAGGCAACCCATTGGCCTTGCAATGGTATGATACCAATGGCGTGGCCATCGCCGGGCAAACCAGCGCCACACTGACCATCAACAATGATCAAACCAGCGATGCCTACTACGTGGTGGCAACGAACACGTTCGGCTCGGTCACCTCCAGCATAGTGTCTGTTTCGGTCATTACCGGCCTGCAAGTGGGTCTCGGGCCGAGTGTGACACTCTATGCGGGGCAGCCCTGGACTTTCACCGCCCAGGCCTTCGGCAATGTGCCGTTGTATTATCAATGGTACCAGGGCGCTTCGCCCATTCCCAATGCCACGAACGCCACTTATTCGACAGTCGCGTCACTGGGGGCAACCTCTTATACCTGCACCGTCACGAACGGCTACAATGGCTATACCAGCACCAACGCCGGGCCGGTGACACTAACCGGCGTAGCCGTGCCGACCAACGGCTTTTCGCAGGCGATACTGAGCGACCACCCGATTGCCTACTGGCGGTTGAATGAGCCGTCAGGCAGCGCCATCGCTTACGATTACGTTGGGGGCTACAACGGCACTTATGGGTCCGACACAACCAATGGTTTGCCGGGCGTGCCT
>DASXFM010000076.1:0-10925 GCA_036489615.1 Verrucomicrobiia bacterium
CGCTTGTTTGAGCGTTGGACAAAGCGGCCTTGTGTTTGACTTCGCTGTTCGCTCGTCCAGGTCGGGAAGTTTCCACCTTTCGGCTTTCCCTTCCCCCGGGCTTCGCTTGGCGCGACGTTTACTCGTTTACAAACATATACATATGAAATGTGTGGCCGGGCTCACCGGCTAGTCAAAATCCGAGCAACTCATGAAGTAATGGCAGCGGGGACAACGCAGCTTGCACTTCTCGTTGATCAATTCATGGCTGCATTGGGGACAATAACGCCAATGCTCGCCGAAGATAGCGCCTGGCAGTGCGGCCACTTGGGCGGCAGCGGGGCGTTCTCTCTTTCCCTTAGTCTTCCTCTTGGTCATTGCGCGCGTCCAAATTTTCGTTCCAATTCGCGATAGCTCATTTCGATGAGCGTGGGGCGGCCATGCGGGCAGGTGTAAGGCATGGCGCAGCGGCGCAAATCGGCGACGAGGTTTTCCAGTTCGGGCCCGGCCAGAGGATCGTTGGCTTTTACGGCGTGACGGCAGACGGTCTTGGCCACGGTATGTTCACCGAGACGAGCCAGGTTGACTTCGCGGCCGGCAGCTTTCAGTTCGTCCACGAGATCAAGCACGAACCGCCGTGTGTTGGCCACTTTGACGAATGCCGGCAACGCGTCGAGCAGGAAGGTGCGCTCGCCGAATTCGCTCAGGCCGACGCCCAGGCGGGTGAGCGGAGCCAATTGCTCGCGCAGAAAATGGGCGTCGCGCGGCGAAAGTTCGATGGTTTCGGGCAGCAACAGTTTTTGCGTGGGCGCGAATTCATTTTGTTCGAGGCGATTGAGCATTTGCTCAAACAAAATCCGTTCGTGCGCGGCGTGCTGGTCCAACAGGACCATTCCGCGGTCAGACTCAAGCACGACATACAATTTGCCAATAACTCCCACCAGGCGCAGCGGAACGTTTAACAACGGCGTCGCTGATGGCGGCGGGATAGGCGACGGCAGGGCCGATTCGGGCAGCCTGGTGATGACCTGAGCGTGAGCGTGACCAGGCGCAGCAACGGTTTCGGGCGCGGTCCTGGAAAAACCCATCGCCAACGGCGCTTGCGTAGCCGGCAAAGGCGCATCTTTCGGCGGCAAAGGGAAATCTGGCAATGGCGGCGCGACTGCCTCCGGCGCAGAGGAGGGTTTCGGCGCGTGGTCCATCGCCAGTTGTTGCTCGACCGGCGCCGGCGGCTGTGACGTCGGTTTCTTCTCCGTTTGCGAATGAAATGCCAGCAAGGCTTCGCGAACGGCTTGCGCCACGTATTTTCGTATTTCGAATTCCCGATGAAATTTGACCTCACGCTTGGCCGGGTGAACGTTCACGTCCACGGCCGCGGGATCGATTTCCAAAAACAGGCAGCAAACCGGAAAGCGACCTTTCATCAGCGTCGTATGACAACCTTCGATGAGGGCGTAATTGACCCCGCGATTTTCCACGGGCCGCCGGTTGACGAAGACAAACTGGCTTTCCCGCGTGGCCCGCGACACACCCGGCGAACCGATTAAACCCCAGATATGAAACGCCGAGCGACGGGGTTCTTCAACGGCAGTTCCTTCAGCTGCAGCGTTTTCAAAAACTTCAGTTTGTTCCGGCACGAAATCCTCTTCCAACGACGTCGAAAAATTCACCGCCACGAGTTTTTCATCGCCGAGCAGGGCGCGGAGGCGTTCGCGCAGGGCGGCGATGCGGCTGGAAAGAACCGGCTCGCTCTTAACCGCCGGCAATTGCCAGACCAGCCGGCCATCTTTTTGAAACGTGAAGGCGACGTCTGGAAATGATAGCGCGGCCAGCGTCAAATAATGCTGGATGTGCGACGCCTCGGTTTCTTCCGTCCGCAAAAATTTGCGGCGGGCCGGTAGATTATAGAAAAGCTGCCGGACTTCGACACTTGTACCGGGTGCAGCCCCGGCGGCTTTCACTTCGGAAATCGTCCCACCCGTGACAATCACCTGCGTGCCTTCGGGTGAATTGTCGTCGCGTTCCCGGGTGACGATACTGAATTTGCTGACGCTGGCGATGCTGGGCATCGCTTCCCCGCGAAAACCCATCGTCTCAATCGAGGCCAGGTCCTCCGCCCGCCGGATTTTGCTGGTCGCATGGCGTTCCAGGCACAGAAGCGCGTCATCGCGGCTCATTCCAATCCCATCGTCTGAAACCCGGACCAAACTGCGCCCGCCCGCCTGGATTTCAACCAGGATTTTTTTCGCCCCGGCATCCAATGAATTCTCAACCAGTTCCTTCACCACGCTCGCCGGGCGTTCAATCACTTCGCCGGCGGCGATTTGATTGGCCACCTGCTCCGGAAGCAGTTTGATGCGATTCATTGGCCGTGCAGCGTGAAATGGGAAAGCGGATTTGTAAAGAGCGGTTTGGTGGCAGCGCCACTTGCGAAAAGCGGCGTCCCTGTCAAAACAAGTCCATACTTGAAACCAATCTGTATTTGAGGCATATGATTCTGCTTTGAGTATGCTCAAGCTCGGCGTCAACATTGATCACGTGGCTACACTTCGCGAAGCCCGCTATCGCGGGCGCGGATTTGGCGAGCCTGATCCCGTCGAAGCGGCGCGCATTTGCGAAGCCGCCGGCGCGCACGGCATTACGGCCCATCTACGTGAAGACCGCCGCCATATCCAGGACCGTGACGTTTGGAAACTTCGCGAAGCCGTCAAACGACTGAACCTGGAAATGGCCAACTCGCCGGAAATCATCGATATCGCGCTAAAGTTGAAGCCAGACATCGTTTGCATCGTGCCTGAACGACGAATGGAAGTGACCACCGAAGGCGGGCTGGATGTCGTGGCCGCCGAAAAATCTCTTTTGGATCTCCGCAAACGGATGAACGACGCGGGCATTGACGTCAGTTTGTTCATTGCTCCCGATCCCGCACAAATCGAGGCGAGCGCCAGAATTGGGAGCCAATTCATCGAATTGCATACCGGCCGCTTTGCGGAAGAATATTTTGAAAGCGCGGCGGCGAAAAAATCCACCGTAACCTCTCCGGAGCTGGACCGTCTAATTTCAGGTGCGAAGCAGGCGCACGGGCTTGGCCTGGGAGTCAACGCCGGCCACGGGTTAAACTACGAAAACCTGCCATCGCTCTTTGCCGTGCCACATTTGGTGGAACTGAACATTGGCCATAGCATTGTGTGCCGTTCCGTTTTTTCAGGAATGGAAAATGCTGTCAGGCAAATGTTGCGTGTCATGGAAAAGTATTAAGCCTGAGAGGTTTCTCTTTTTCACGTCAAGGGTTTCCCAAGGCGGTTTGACCGCCAAACGCATGTCCATTTGGAAAAATCACTTTGACTTTTTCCTGATTGGATTAGATTAAAAAAGATAAGGAAGGCTAAAATGAAAAGAAATTCGAACATAAGCGGTTTTACGTTGATAGAACTGCTGGTCGTGATTGCGATTATTGCCATTCTGGCGGCGATACTGTTGCCGGTGCTGGACCAGGCCAAACAAAAGGCCATCCAGTCAAGCTGTCTCAATAACCACAAGCAACTGGCCATGTCATGGTCCATCTATAAGAACGACAACAACGGATATTTGGTCATTGATGACCCGGTGACGGCCGGAGTGTTGGGCGGAACGAACCTGCCAAGTTGGGTTTTTGGAGACATGACCCAGCCGACCGAGGCGACGAATGCCGCTCTGATTCAACAAGGATTGCTCTATTCCTCCGTTAATAATATAAAAGTTTATCATTGCCCGGCGGATACGCTGGCCCAACCCGGCGAAACCGTCCCACACATTCGCAGTTACAGCATGCAGCCGCAATTGGCTCCGTACTACGATGGGTCCAATTGGGTCGTCCAGGCCTCTTACCCGCCCATCTACAATGAAAATGACATTCGGGCCGTGTCGCCTTCTTCAACGATTGTTTTTTTGGATGAAAGCCCTGTGACCATCAATGACGGCTACTTTTCGATCCTGGTAAGCGGCAATTCGTGGGCAACGGACCTTCCGGCGTATTGGCACAATCACGGCAACAATTTTTCGTTCGCTGATGGCCATGCCGAGCATTGGCGGTGGCAGGATGGCAGAACCTCCAGCCCCAATCCCGGTTCCGGCAGCGCGCCTTATCCCGATTTGACTCGACTTCAGGCCTCCCTCGGCTATCGATATCAGTAAATGATTCTCGGTGTCGGCATTGACATCATTGAAGTGGCGCGGATCGCGGCCTCGCTCGAAAGATTCGGGCATCGCTTCGGAGAACGGATCCTGTCGCGCGAAGAAACCGAGTATTGCCTCTCACACAGCAGCCCCGCGCCGTTTGTCGCCGCCCGGTTCGCGGCTAAAGAAGCCATTTCCAAGGCATTTGGCACCGGCATCGGCTCGCATCTGGGCTGGCAGGACATGGAAATCGCCCACCGTGAAAGCGGCGAGCCGTACGTGATTTTACACGGCAAAGGCAAAAAATTGTTCGAGACGCGCAAGGCCAAAAACATTTTCGTCAGCATTAGCCACACACAGGAATACGCGGCGGTGGTCGCGGTTTTGGAGGGGTAAACCGCGGCGGGACGAAAAAGAGTCAGTCGCGTTGATAAATGATGCGCCGAACGCCTGGCGCCCGGTCGAATGCGACATCATGGCTAATGAGAGGCTCGCGATAATACGCCGCAAAGCCGGCGATCCACGTGTCATTCTCACCCAAACGATGGCCCTCGGACTTTAACAAGCGGTCAATGTCGGACGCCGCTTTGGCGATGCCTGTGTTCAGTGGATAAATTTTCCATTTTGAAAGCCATTTCCAGGCTTCGTCTGAATTGGAAAACATGACCGCGAATTCAGCCGCGCTGATCACAGTCGTCCGAATGGCACTTGAACGATGTTCCGCCAGGAACGTTCGCGCCGGACCTGCGCTTTGAGTCCGAAATTCCTTTAAGAAATCACTCAAGAATGTCGTGTCGGCGATCATCTATCGTTTGGCCGGCTGGAACGCCGGCCGCGTTGCGCCAGAAAAGAGTCGATAGATTTAACGTCCACTTTCGGCGGCGGGGCCGACTCATAATAGTCCAGGAGTTCTCCGCCCGTTTCCGCCGCGCGCGATTCCAACGCCTGCTCAATCAAATAAAGCGCGTGCTTCTCACGGCTGCGGCGGTGCCGTTCGGCATCCGCAGACAACGCCTTGCTCACGTTTTTCGGAATCCCGCGAATCAATAGACTCTGCATATCAAAATGATATCACTTTGCGCGCAAAGCGCAAATATTCGGCCCCGCCTCTGACACAACCCCCGAAGCGGCCGCCAAATACATAAAATTAGCGTCAACAATCGCTTTCTCCTTTTTCCCCGTCCGGTTTTGCGCCACACTTCGCGCGTGGAAACAGCCGTTGCGGCGATTTTGCTCTTCGCGGGCGCGAGTTTCTTTTTTGCGCTGGCGGAAACGGCTTTATTTTCGTTGAGCAACTGGCAGGTGCGCCAACTCGCCGAAAAACATCCCCGCGCGGGCAAAAAGGTGGGCGAACTTCTCGAACGTCCCGACGATTTGCTGGCCACGCTGGCGCTGGGAAATACCTTCGCCAACGCGGCGGTCATCGCCGCGGCGTTGTGGATCATTTTTGACGCGCAACGTCCATTTTTCCTGACACTGGCCGGCTTGATCGCGCTCGTGCTCATCGGCTGCGAAGTATTTCCCAAAACGCTGGCCGTGCGCCGGCCGGAACGATGGGCCGTGCGCTCGGTGTGGCTGCTCGTCTTATTCCAAAAATCGACGCGCCCGCTTCACCAGGCCGCGCAATGGCTGGATTCACTTTTCCTGAGAAGGATTTCCCGGGCCGGGACGGCGGCGCTGCCGGACGCCGAATATCAGGAACTTCTCGAGATGGCCTTCCAGCAAGGCACGCTGGGCGAATCGGAAAAGGAAATCATCCTGCAAATCATCAGCCTGGACCAGCGAACGGCGCGCGACGTGATGCGCCCGCGCGCGGCCATGGCCTGCGTATCGGACGACGCGACCGTGGAAGAAATGATCGCGGCGGCAAAAAAATTCAGGCATCGCCGCCTTCCCATCTACGATGAAACGCCCGATACCATCGTCGGCATCCTCAATACACGGGCACTCTTGCTCGATCCCGGGATGGACCTCTCGGAAGTGATCGAATTTCCGTCGTTTGTGCCCGAGACCATGAACCTGCTGCGGTTGTTTCAAAGCCTTCAACAACAGCGACGCGGGATGGCGATGGTGCTGGATGAATTCGGCGGCGTGGCCGGCATCGTCACCATGGAAGACATCCTGGTTTTGCTGGTGGGAACCATCCACACCGCGCCGGCCGTGGAGGGTTTTGTCATGGAAAAACTCGGCCCTGCCCAATGGCGGGTGAACGGTTCCATGAGGCTCGAGGACTTTCGCCGCGAATATCCGGCGCTGGGCGACGTGGCCGAGGTGGAAACCATGGGCGGCCTCCTCACCCACCTGCTGGGGGTCGTTCCGGAAAGCGGTGAATCCGCGACGTATCGAAATCTGAAGCTGACTGCCCGCGCGGTGGACGACCGCCGCGTGCGTGAACTTATGGTACAACGCCTAAAATGACCTCAAATTCATTGGCGTCATTAACCCTGGTTCTTTGCCTGTTCATTTCCTTTCTTTTGTCGGGCATGGAAGCGGGCGTCTTCGCGCTGAATCGCCTGCGGGTCCGGCGTTTGGCGCGGGCCGGCCGGCCGTCAGCAAAGTTTCTGAACCGGTTTTTGGAAAACCCGGAAAAGTTCCTGTGGACCATTCTGGTGGGGAACACCCTTGCGAACTTTTTGATTCTTGGTTTTGCCCTGGCGAAACTGCATGAATGGTTCCGGGACGAGCAATCTTTGATCATCGTTCTTTTTGCGGTGGCCGTGTTTCTTTTCTATACCTTGTTCGATTTGCTGCCAAAAATGTTGTTCCGCGCGCAGCCCAACGCCTTGTGCCTGGGAACGGCCAACATTTTCCGAATTTTATATTTTGCTTTGAGCCCGTTGGTACTGGTGGTTGAAGGGATCTCGACGATGATTCTGCGCTGGACGGGTGGCCGGTCTTTTACCGGACAACTGTTTGGCAATCGCGAGGAGATGCGAGCTTTCATGCAGGAATCGGCCCAATCCCTCACCAGTCATGAGCGGACCATGATCAATCGTGTTCTCGACCTGCAAAATTTCACCGTTCGCCAAATCGCCGCACCTCTGGCCCAGTTGGCGTGGGTTGAAAAAGACACGTCCCTTGGAGATGCCCTCGCCCTGGCGCGTGAAAAACAATTCTCGCGCCTGCCCATTTGGGAGAAGCGCGACGGCAAACGGCGCGTCGCCGGGCTCCTCTCGCTCGGCCCGTTGCTCTTTCGCAATAACGTAGACCTGACCAGGCCGGTATCGGCGCACATGACCCCCGCGCTATTCGTGAATGAAAACACGCGCCTGGACATTGCGTTGCGGTTGATGCAGCGGGCGGGCCATCGTTTGGCGATTGTCCTGGCGCGCAATGGCACGGAAATCGGCGCCGTGTCCCTCGAGGACATTTTGAAAGTCCTGTTCGGCGAGGTGAAGCTATGAACGCAGCCGCCGTCGTCGCGCTGAAAATCCTGGCGGTCCTGGCCCTCGTGCTGTTGAACGGCTTTTTTGTGGCCGCCGAATTCGCGCTGGTGCGGATTCGAGAGACGCAGCTGGACACGCTGGCGACAAAAAACCAGTTCAACGCAAAAACGGCGCGGCTCATTGTCCGGAACCTGAACGCTTATTTAAGCGCGACGCAACTGGGCATTACCATGGCCAGCCTGGGCCTGGGCTGGCTGGGCCAATCGGTATTCGCAAAATTATTTTCCGGGCCGCTTCATATGTTTGGAGTCCAATCCCCGGCGCTGGTAGACCCCATTTCATTTTTTCTGGGCTTCGTCCTGCTCACGTTCCTCCACATTACCGCGGGCGAACTGGCGCCCAAATGGCTGACCATCCAGAAACCGTTGCCGGTTGCGCTTTGGTCAGCCGTGCCGTTGCGCTGTTTTTACCTGGCGTTATATCCGTTCAACCGCGTGCTGAACTTCGCCGCCCGGTTTTTGCTGAAAGAAATTGGCATCGAACCCGACATGCTGCCCGAACTCGGACAATCCGACGAGGAATTGCGCCTGATGCTGGCGACCGCGCGCGGCGGCGCGGCGCGCGGACGAATCATCGCCCTGAACGCGCTCGATCTACGGCACCGCACCGCCCGCGAAATTATGCGGCCTCGTCACGAAATCGCCGTGCTCGATACCGGCGCGTCGATCGCCGATTGCATCGCGTTCATCGAAAAAACCCGCTACTCAAGGATTCCTATTTGCGAGAACGGCGACCTGGACCAAATGCGCGGGGTCATCCATGTCAACGATATCTATGCCCAACGGGACAAGGTCAAAACGGGAAGAGACCTGGTCCAGTGGGCGCGCCGTCCGATTTACGTTCCGGAAACGGCGCGGCTGGAAAGGCTGCTGCAACTCTTTCTGGAAAGAAAATTCCATTTTGCCGTCGTCGTGGATGAATACGGCGGCACGCTCGGCATCGTCACGCTTGAAAACCTTCTGGAAACGCTGGTAGGCCAGATCCAGGACGAATCGGACCAGGAAAAGACCGAGCTGTTGCAGATCGGGGAAAATGCGTGGGAAACCGCGGGTTCTTTGCCGCTGCCTGAGTTGGAAAAAATTACCGGCGCGGTCGAGCACGGCGAAGGCGTGGCGACGGCCAGTGGCTGGGTCACGGAAAAACTTGGCGGTTTTCCCAAAACCGGCGACGCCGTAACCGTAGGAAATTTCGAACTGCGAGTTGAAGAAATGGACGGCGCACGAGTGGGGCGGTTGAAGATCACCAAGCGTGAGGAGGCGGCGCAGGGGGCTGATTATAAGATTTAAGCCGGATATTAAATTAGCTTTTGCTGCCCGCCTGCGGATGCTTTTAGGCCGAGTTTTTTAAATCCCAATTCCGTCGCGACCCGCCCTTGCGGCGTGCGGTTCAGATACCCTTCCATGATCAAGTACGGCTCGTAAACTTCCTCGATGGTGTCCGGTTCCTCGCCTACGGCGACGGCAAGTGAATTGACCCCCACGGGTCCACCCGCGAATTTCACGATGATGGTCTCCAAAATCCTTTTGTCCATTTCGTCCAGGCCGTTTTGGTCGATTTCCAGCATCGCCAGCGCCTTGTCAGCCACCGGCGCGGTGATTTTGCCGTCGTGCCGCACTTCGGCGTAATCGCGGACACGGCGGAGGAGATTATTGGCGATGCGCGGTGTGCCCCGGCTGCGCCGGGCAATTTCATGCGCGCCAGACACTTCAATTGGCACATTCAACAGGTTTGCCGAACGCAGGATGATTGTTTCCAAATGTTCCGCCGTGTAATAATCGAGCCGCTCACGCACGGCGAAGCGCGTAAGCAACGGCGCGCTCAACAGGCCGCTGCGCGTGGTTGCGCCGATAAGTGTGAAACGCGGCAAATTTAGACGAACGCTCCGCGCGTTGGGTCCCTGGTCAATAATGATGTCCAGTTTGAAGTCCTCCATTGCGGGATAGAGATACTCCTCAATGGTTTTTTGCAGGCGATGGATTTCGTCAATGAACAGAACATCGCCTTCTTCGAGATTGGTGAGGAGCCCGGCCAGGTCGCCGGCTTTTTCAACGGTGGGACCGCTCGTGCTTTTAAGATTTGCGCCCATCGCTTTGGCCAGGATATTGGCGAGCGTGGTTTTGCCCAGTCCCGGCGGGCCATTCAGGAGAATGTGGTCGAGCGGCTCCTTGCGTTTTCTCGCCGCCGCCACCGCGATTTCCAGGCGTTCTTTTACTTTGGGCTGGCCGGTGAACTCGGAAAAGAGCGAAGGACGCAGCGTCATTTCCAGCGCCGCGTCCGGTTTGTTTAAATTGGCAACCGCGCGTTCGGACATGAAGTGAGGATGAGACAAGCCATCTTCATCGGCAAGCCGCTTTCGAAAGATGCGAATTCGTTGAAGCGGTTTCCCGGAAGTTAAATCAAAAGACGCCGCCCTGTTTCCTCGACAGAGCGGCGTCCCAGTCGAGCGCGAGGTTGGATTGTTGGGGTTCTCGCGCCGCAAAATGACGGGTTTTAGCGGTGCCAGCCTCCTCCATGCCAGCCACCACCCCATCCTCCATGTCCGCCCCACCCTCCATGCCAACCACGGCCCCATCCCCACCCACCGTGCCAGCCTACCCAGGCTCCTCCGTGCCAACCCCAGCCATAAGACCAGGGAAACCAAAAATGCGGCCAGCCGTAAGACGCGTAATACGTGGACGGATAATAGTAGGAATAATCATCGGATGCCGGCGCACTCTGCAGGTAGGTAACCGGAGGCTGTGAGACGATCGCCGGGGCGCTCGTGGTCGTACTCGTCGCGACGGGCACGAACTGCGGCGCCGACGCCGGTATTGCCTCTGACGCTGGAACATTTATGGCGGGATCGCTCGTTCGCGGCTGGCTCAACATCGCCGTAATCACGGCATCGGAGGCGCCCTGCTGCCGCAGAAAAACAATCTGGGAAGCATTTAAATCATAGGAGGTCCCGGAACTTTTAATGTAGGCGATGATTGTCGAATCGCCAATTTTAGCCTGTTCCAGTTCCAGGACCTGAGTGACGGCATAAGGCATTTGCGGGGAGGCCATTACTCCGGTGGCGTCCTGCGCGGGCGATTTCCATGCCCACCAGACAAAAACTCCGCCAATCGCCAGCAGCAGCGTTTTTTTTATCTTTGTATTATTCATAACGATTAAATCTCTTAAAGTTTCCCGGGCTGCGGCGCTTCGTCATGCAGCCTCATTGACCTATACGGGCTGGATTGCAGGATATTGCAGAGAATTGAAAATCTTCCGCTTTTTTGAAAAAGAGGCAGAAGGGTAAATCTCCAGGTTTGTGCCCGGGAAATAGGACCTATAGGTCCTAGAGGACATATGCGAAGCGGGCTC
>DASXFM010000296.1:0-4471 GCA_036489615.1 Verrucomicrobiia bacterium
TTAAAACCGGCGGCGATCGAACATATTGACCGCCCGTTGTTTGATGAAACGCGCGGGGAACGGGAGTACCAGGCCGTGCGCGATTTATTGGAACTGGATACGCGGCCGTGCGAAGCGATTTTGATTGTCGAATTTTTTGAAGGCGCGAGCGAGCGGCTGGCGCAATTGCAGAAGAGAAAACTAGGCACGCGGAAGTTGATCCTGCAAACGCAAGCGCACGCGGACCTGGTTTGGGAATTGCGCAAAGCGGGTTTATCACTGCTGACAAGCCGTCGCGGCGCGGCCAAGCCGGCTTGTTTCATCGAAGACGCGGCGGTGCGTCCGCGCGACCTGCCCGCGTATGTCGGAGCGCTGGATGATTTGATGCAGCGCGTGGGCGTAACGGCGTCATACTACGGTCATGCCGCGTCCGGCCTGCTGCATGTGCGGCCGGTGCTGGATTTGCACAGCGCGGAGGACCTCAAAAAGTACCGGCAAATCTCCAATGAAGTCGCCGCGCTGGTTTTGCAATTCAAAGGCTCGCTGGCCGGGGAGCACGGGGTGGGCATCGCGCGCACGGAGTTTCTTCGGGAACAGGTGGGCGAAGAGCTTTACCAGCTCATGCGGGAAATCAAATATTCCTTCGACCCGAATAACTTGTTCAATCCCGGCAAAATCATTTCGGATGGACGTTATGAGATCGATAAGAACCTGCGCCAAGGGGCGGGTTATAAATTGAACGTGCCGTTTGCGCAGCGGCTGGCGTTTGCGGCGCGGGACGGGTCGTTCGCGGCGAACCTGGAACAATGCAACGGCAGTGGCGTTTGCCTGAAACAGTCGCCGACGATGTGCCCAACGTATGTGGCGACGGGCGAAGAAATCATGTCCACGCGCGGGCGGGCGAACATCATCCGCGCCGCATTGGAGCAGCGCGAAATCGCCGATCCGCTGGTGTCGCCGGAACTGGACGCGGCGTTGAGCAATTGCCTTTCCTGCCGCGCCTGCGTGACGGAATGTCCGTCCAACGTAAATCTGCCGCTGCTGAAAGCGGAGATGCTGCATGCGCGCATCCGCCGTGACGGACTAAGTGTGCGGGAACGGTTTTTGAGTTCCATCGACAGCGCAGGACGGTTCGGCAGCAAAGTTCCCGGCCTGACGAACCTGGTGATCCGGTCCGCCTTGTTTCGCAATACCGTAGGGCGGCTTTTGGGATTGTCGCGAGAACGTCCCCTGCCCGCCTTCGCGAAGATGCGTTTCGACCGCTGGTTCGCCAAACGAAAAAACACTCCCGTCGCGACGCGCGGACGCGTGGTACTGTGGGACGATACGTTCGTGCGCTATTATGAACCGGACATCGGCAAGGCCGCGGTAACCGTACTGGAAGCGGCAGGCTTTGAGGTCGTGTTGCCAGCCAGGCGCAAATGTTGCGGGCGGCCTGCGTTCAGCGCCGGAAACCTGGATGAAGTGGACCGGCTGGGCAGCGAAAACATCGCCGTGCTGGCGGAAACTGGCGATGCGCCGATCATTTTTCTAGAACCTTCATGTTACTCCATGTTCGTGGAAGATTATCACGAATTGAAATTGCCCGGCGCCGGGCTCATTTCGCGCCGGTGCTTTTTGTTCGAAGAGTTCATAGATAATCTGCTGGAACAGGAGCCGCAAGCACTGTCCTTCGACAGTGAACGGGAACGGGTGGCGATCCATGCGCACTGCCATGCGAAGTCGCTGCTGAAGACAGATTGCATGGACCGCCTGGCGCGGCGTTTGCCAAACCGGGAAGTGACGATGCTCGAGACCGGCTGCTGCGGCATGGCCGGTGCGTTTGGGATGCTCGAATCGAAATATGAGCTGTCGCTGAAAGTGGCGGAGCCGATGCTCGAAAAACTGAAGGCGCTGCCGTTCAAGACGATTGTCGTGGCGTCGGGAACGAGTTGCCGCCACCAAATCGATCATTTAGCGACGGTGAAATTGCGGCACATGGCGGAACTGCTGGCCGAATCGCTGCGCACCTGAAAATCAAAAAAGTTTACGGCACGCGCAGGAGAAAGAATTGCCAGGAAGTCGTGCTGAGGGTGTTCGTGAAGGAAAATTTGCCCTTAGTGTCAAAGCTCCCACTCGCCAGCACGGTCCAATTGGTGAGTGCCAGGAGCAGGTTGGTGGAAGCCAGCACGTGATAAGTGCCGCCCGGCCCGAAGTTGTTCGTCCCGGTCATGATAAAATTCCCACTATTGTTGGAGACTTGTTGGATACTTGGAGCAGGGACAAAGGTAAGAAAGGTAAATTTATCTGAGTTGGTCAACGCGGAAGTCCCATAACCAAAAACGGGTGCGTTGACGTTGTCGCCGGGGCTGTCGCTAATGGTATCGGTCTCATTGGTGCCCGATTGCACTGTCACATCCAACGTTCCGGTACCACTTGGGACGGTGACAGAAATGTTGGTGTCGTTCAGGACATTGACCGAATGCGCGACGTTGGTACCAAAGAACACAGAAATATTTCCCGCCGCGCCGGAGAAATTCTGGCCATTGATGGTGAGGGCACTTCCGGCCGAACCGCTGCTGGCGCTCAAGCCGGCCACCATGGGTTGAAGATTGACGACATCGAAATTGCTGGCGCGCAACACTGCGAGGCCATTGCCAGCGAAGATGTCGTTTTGATTCCAGACGAGGTTGATGCCGTTGGTGGCGTTCTCCGAAGCGGACGTACCAGTAACATACATTGCGCTACCGATGTCTGCGAGAATCAGGCCGTACTGTTGCATCGCATGCGCCACGATCTGCGACTCGGGCGGCATGTTGCTGATGAGCGTGTTGACGGCCAGATTGTTCTGCAAACGGAACCGCGCACCGAGAGGCACGCGGGTGGCGCTCTGCGACTCCGAAACCATGTGGGAGGCGGGATAGATGTATTGCGGGTTCACATCCCCGCCCGGCAAGGTCATGCGCATGGCGTGGGTGATGGCGCCCTGGCCGCCCTGTGAAGCTGGCAATCCTTCATCGGGCCGCACGAGTCCAGCCAAAATGGAAAGCCCCGCCGCGTCCGCGGACGTCTCGCCGAGGAGACGAAAATTGTCCGTGCTAAAATTCCAAACGGTTTCCTGGGCCGCATGCCATTTGCCGTCCGTATGCGACAACTCATTGCCATCGGTGTTGGGAAACAAATTCGTATCGGCAGGACGGGTCGTTCCGTACAGCTCATAGCCGATGTTGTTGTCCTCGTCCCAAACAATTAAGTGCGAGTCGCCGCGTTGGAGATTGTTCGTACTGTAACCGGCACCGTAGGGATTCGGGCCGTCCTGGTAATCGCCTTCAATCACCGCATTAGTCGGGATCGGCACGGCCTGAATGTCACTTTCGCCGGGATAATTATCGATGATGACGTTGATTTTGGCCGTGCTGTTGCCATGAACGACGTTGTAAGGAATGCCGTAGAGAGGGCTGTTGCCATTGGCAGGACTGTCTGAGCCCCAATCGGGATGGATGCGCACGGTGCCGCCGATATGGGCGATGATGGCTGCTGAATTCGTCGCGACTGGTGCATTGCTGATGTTTTGGTTCCAGGGATAGTCCGGGGGATAAAGTTGCTGGCCAAGCAAAGAAGCCAGCGCTGAACAGGCCGGCAGCACCGCCGCGCCCGCTGCCAGGATCGCGAGGCATCTCTGGCGTCGCCTTTCGGCCAAATGCGTGTTGAAGGATTTCTTACGCATGCCCCGAAATGTTCCTCACAAATGCGCCGTGTCAAGTCACTGCGGGAGGAACGGTCCAGAGCGGCGCGCCAGTGTCCTGAACTGAGGCAGGACCCGAGATATAAGGATTTACAATGCCGGGCAAAACCTGAACATCAAAAATTTCTTCCACGCCCGCGTGAAATTCCAAATGCGCTGCGATGGTTCCCGTTCGCAAGTCAATGACCCACAACCCACAGCGCAGTTTGTCGCGCTCGGCTACGATAGGAACTCCTTCCAGCGTTGGCCTGGCTTTGGACAGGCCGATGAACGCATATCCGCCGTGAACGGCGAGGCCGCGTGAAACTCCCGGGACGGGAGCTATTGAAGTGAGCTGGCCGGTTTTCGCATCGGCCATCGCCAGTTCGCCCAAGCCGGAGTGGAGAAAAAAGATACGACTGCCGTTCACACGCGGCGAGTGAGGAAGGGACAAGCCACGCGAGACGATGTGGCCACTGGGGACCTCAATGAGGCAACCGCCGTTATTCTTAACGGCGCGCCAGCCGGAGGGCGTGTCGGTTTCGGCCAAGGCAGTCACGTAGCGAGGCTGGCCATCCATGACTGCGACTCCGTTTAAATGGCAGCGGTCTTCGGGACGCAGAGCGGAGATGAACGGTGGCCGCCAGCGCGGCGAGAAACTGTAATGCGGATGCAAAACGCATAAGCAGGAGAACAGAGTATTGACGATCCAGAACTCGCGCTCGCCAACCCACGCAGCTTCGTGCGCCTCGATGTCATCGGTGAAGTGCGAAGTGCGCGCCAGAAAAC
>DASXFM010000106.1:0-3587 GCA_036489615.1 Verrucomicrobiia bacterium
AACGGGTTTATTCAGGAAGCACATAAGGCGGGCGCGCTGGTGACCGTCGCCACGGACTTGCTGGCACTCACGCTGATCAAGCCGCCCGGCGAATTTGGCGCGGACATCGCCGTCGGCAGTGCGCAACGATTTGGCGTGCCGTTGGGCTTCGGCGGACCGCACGCGGCATTTTTTTCGACGCGCGATGAATTCAAACGGCAGATACCCGGACGCATCGTTGGCGTCTCCAAAGATTCACGCGGCAAACCCGCCTTACGGCTGGCGCTGCAAACGCGCGAGCAGCACATCCGCCGCGAAAAAGCCACCAGCAACATCTGCACTGCGCAGGCGCTCCTGGCGAACATGGCGGCGCTCTATGCGGTTTACCACGGGCCGGAAGGATTGAAGAAGATTGCGCAGCGGGTCCATCTTTTGACAAATGTCCTCGCCACCGGCTTAAAGAAACTTGGGCGTCCGCGGGTTGGCGAGTTATTCTTTGACACGATTTCGATTCAAGCGAACACGGACGGTCATAACGTCATCGAAACCGCAAAAAAACTCGGTATAAATTTCGGGCGGCACAAGCAGGAAAGGTTTTCGTTCTCTTTGGACGAAACCACAACCTTAAAAGACGTTCAAACCGTTTTACAATGTGTGGCCGATACCCATCCAAAATCCGGCCCGGTTCCACCGATTGAGGAGTTAACCAAGGCCGTGAGCGCGGATGTACTGGAAGCATTTCGTCGAACCTCGCCCTTTCTCACCCACAAAATCTTCAACTCCTACCACAGCGAAACCGAAATACTCCGCTACATCAAGCGGTTGGAGTCGCGAGACCTTTCACTCACGGCGTCCATGATTCCTCTCGGCTCCTGCACGATGAAATTGAATGCGGCGGCGGAAATGTATCCGGTTTCATGGCCGGAATTCGCGAAGATTCATCCATTTGCGCCGCTGGAGCAGACTCAAGGCTACCAGAAGCTCTTTGAACAACTTGAATCCTGGCTGAAAGAAATTACCGGTTTTGCCGGCATTTCTTTGCAACCCAACGCCGGCTCCCAGGGCGAATATGCGGGCCTGCTTGCCATTCGAGCCTGGCATGAATCGCGAGGGCAAAACCATCGCAACATCTGCCTGATTCCTACCTCGGCGCACGGCACAAACCCCGCCAGCGCAGTCATGGCCGGCATGAAAGTCGTGGCCGTGGCCTGCGACGCGAACGGCAACATTGACGTGCCAGACCTGCGCGCCAAGGCCGAGGCCCATAAAAAGGACCTTTCCGCACTGATGGTGACGTATCCCTCGACCCACGGCGTGTTTGAGGAATCGATACGCGAGATTTGCGAGATTATTCACACACATGGCGGACAAGTTTACATGGACGGCGCAAATCTGAACGCGCAAGTCGGGCTGTGCCGCCCGGCGGATATCGGCGCGGACGTGTGCCATTTGAACCTCCACAAGACGTTCTGCATTCCGCACGGCGGCGGCGGCCCGGGTGTCGGGCCGATTGGTGTGGCGAAACATCTGCTTCCATTTCTCCCGGGCAACCCGGTGAACAATCAATCGGCGGCCGGTCCCGTTTCGGCCGCGCCATGGGGTAGCGCCGGCATTTTGCCGATTTCCTGGATGTATATCGCCATGATGGGCGCCGAAGGCCTCACGGAAGCGACGAAATATGCGATTCTCAATGCCAATTACATCGCGAAACGTCTGGAAAAATATTTTCCGACACTTTATCGGCGCAACGGCCTGGTCGCTCACGAGTGCATTCTGGATTTGCGCGCCTTCAAGAGCGTGACAGCCGAAGATGTGGCGAAACGGCTCATGGATTACGGATTTCACGCGCCCACCTTAAGCTGGCCGGTGGCCGGAACGCTGATGGTCGAGCCCACCGAAAGCGAATCCAAATATGAACTGGACCGTTTCTGTGACGCGATGATTTCCATCCACGCGGAAATAACGGGGGTCGAATGCGGAACCGCGGACGCGAAAAATAATCCGCTTAAAAATGCCCCGCACACGGCGGATCAAATTGCCAATGACAATTGGAACCGTCCGTACACCCGCCAGCAAGCGGCATTTCCCGCCAAAAGCCTGCTCGATTACAAATTCTGGCCGCACGTCAGCCGCGTGGACAATGTCTTCGGCGATCGCAATCCGGTCTGCTCATGTGTGGGAATGGAAGAATATTCTGAATGACCTGATATGGAACCGACAGTCACAGCATGGAAGAATTGACACCGAGACGGTGCCGAAACCGGCAGGCGAGACACCTGCCGCTACTGGAGCAATTTTTCTGTAACTTGACAACCGGGGTAGACGTCATAACCTTTGTTGAGCATGAAAATCAATATTATATCTCTATCGGCAATCGTATCTGTTTTGGGCAGCACCAGTTTGTTTGCGGCCACCCCGTCGCAAACCGCTAATGTACAGGTTTCGGCCTCAATCGCCCAATTTCAAACCATCGGATTCAACGACTCTGAGGAAGCGGGCATGATGCATCGTGCTTACCGCATCCTTGCTTCCGGCGACCACGACTATCACGGTCACCGCGCCGAGGCCTTGAATCAAATCCACAAAGCCGCCGACCTTCTCGGCGTCGATCTAAAGGGCGATGACAAAGACCGCGAAAAGCAGGTCCTGTCGGATGACCGGCTTCATGAAGCCCGTGATCTTCTACACCACGTTCTCGACGCTGCCGAAGTTAAAAGCCAGGAGCGCATTTCCCATCATATCGAACTCGCGATCCGGGAAATCGACCTCGCTCTCCGGACGCATTAAAAATTCAAAGCCGCGATCGTTAGGGACGGATGCCAGTGATGGCACCATTTGCCCACGCTCGCGGCTTTTTCACGTCAGCCAGGCAGGCGGACAGTAAACACAGCGCCGGCGGGCTCTTTGCTCGCCGCGTGAATGCTTCCTCCATGCGCGGTAATGATGGCCTTGGAAATCGCGAGTCCAAGCCCGGCATTGTTTGAGGAACGCGATTTGTCTGCCCGATAAAACCGTTCAAATACCCGCGGCATATCTTCAGTGGATATGCCGCGGCCCGTATCGCTCACCGTCAAGACAGCCATATCGCCGTCCCGGCGGGTTTCCACTTTCACCTCGCCGCCCTCCTGATTGTATTCGATGGCGTTGGTCAAAAGGTTCGTGACCACCAGGCTGAGTTTTTCGGCATCACCGGTAATTTCGAGTGGCGAATCCTCTACCTGGATTCTGATTCGGCGTTCGTCTGCCAATGGACGCACTAAGTCGACGCATTCCGCTACCGTCTTTGAAAGATCAAGGGGCAGACGTTTCATTGGCTCCTGGCCCGCGTCGAGTCTGGCCAGTTCGAGCAACGTGCCGATTAATTTTCGCATTCGTTGCGCGGCCCGCTCGCAGGCTTCAATGGTTTGTTTGTAGTCCTTCGCTTCGCGGTCGCGGCCCAGGGCCGTCTGGGCTTGCGTGAGAATTACCGAAACGGGCGTGCGCAGCTCGTGCGCTGCGTCCGATGCAAATTGCTTTTGTTGCGTAAAGGCGGATTCCAGGCGTTCAAAGGTAGAATTCAGGACGGTGGCCAGTTTGCCCAATTCACTCTCCGTCTCCGCCACATTGAT
>DASXFM010000108.1:0-17665 GCA_036489615.1 Verrucomicrobiia bacterium
GCGCGCGCCCGTGAACCACGATTCCTGGACTGTTACCGCGATTTTTTGGGCGGCTCCAACGCCATTTCTTATTCCAACGAAATGGACTTTGCATTTTTGCGACCCTATATGGAAACCAGCGCCATGGGCTGGAACCTGGACGTGCCTGATGTTGTTCGGGCGTCGCGCTTTTGCGAATCACTCAAACAATTCAAGGTCAACGGCGATTTCCCAAACCTGGCCATCCTTTGGTTGCCCAATGACCACACCAGCGGCACGCGCTTCGGTTCGCCCACTCCGGAAGCACAAATTGCGGATAACGATTTGGCGTTTGGACGAATAGTTGATGCGGTGAGCCATTCGTCGCTTTGGACAAACACTTGCATCTTCGCAGTTGAAGACGATCCTCAGGATGGCTGGGATCACGTGAGTGGTTATCGTACCACGGCCTACGTTATTAGCGCGTATACCAAACGCCACGCTGTGGTGAGCACGCAATATAATCAGACCAGTATCATTCGCACGATTGAACTGATACTCGGCCTGCCGCCCATGAACCAAATGGATGCCACAGCCACGCCGATGTTCGATTGTTTTAACGGCACGCCAGACTTCATGCCTTATGACGTCCTGACAAATCATGTGCCTCTCGATGAAATGAACCTGTACCCTGACGCCATTTCTGATCCACAATTGCGCAAAGACGCCCTGGTCTCCGCAAAACTTCCATTGCAACAGGAGGACCAGTGTCCGGAAGACCTGTTCAACCATATCCTCTGGCGCGCTGGAAAAGGGCATGAGCCCTATCCAACTTCGACTGTGAAAAGGCCGGAAGATGACTAATAGGGTTTTCGGGCAGATAAAAAATTGCCATCCAGCAATCCGAGATTCCATTAATCCATCGATCCGAGATTTTTATACTTCAACCGCCTTTTCGCCCATGCCAGCGCCTCTCGTTTGGTCTTCAATTCGTCCGCCAATTGTTTGTCCCGAATTTCATGGAGCAGGGCGCCCATGTCCGGCCCGGGCTTCATTTCCAAAGCGATCAGATCGTTACCGGTGAGCAATGGCGGTCGAATGTGCGGCTTCTTTTTCAGCTCTTTGGCCTCCTTTACCAAAAAATTGTAGTATTCGAGCGACCGATGCGAGCCGAGACAGTCGAGTTTGTGCAGTTCCAATTCCAGCGGGAACGTCTCGCGCATCAGCAGTCGTCGTAGCGTCGCTTTGCGCATTTGTTTCACGTCCTTGAATTGCATGTGTTGGCGCACACACGTTACAATTTCGTCGATATCCTTTTTCGGAAAACGAAGGTGAGTGAGGATTTGTTGCGCCATCTCGGCGCCAATTTTCTCGTGACTGTAAAAATGAATCGCGCCGGTTGCCGGCTCCGTGCTCGCGGTGGCTGGCTTGCCGATGTCGTGCAAAATGGCTGCCCAGGGCAAGGGAGCAGGCGGGTTCGGAGGCAGCTGTTCCAGCATCAGGCGGATGTGATTATACACGCTGCCTTCAGGGTGATAATCGGGCGATTGGGCGCACGCCATTGTTGGAGTCAATTCAGGCAGTATGTACTCCATGAGCCCGCTGTCGCGCAGTAAATCCAACCCCCGGGCCGCGTGCGGCGGGCGGAACAATTTTAACAGCTCGTCCCGAATGCGCTCGGCGCTGATGAGCTGGATTTTAGGAGCGAGCCTTTTAACCGACGCGAATGTCGCAGGCTCAATTTCAAAATTCAGTTGAGCGCTAAATCGAATAGCGCGCAACAGCCGCAAATGATCTTCTCCAAAGCGTTCCTCAGGCCTGCCGATCGTGCGAATGATTTTGGCGCGCAAATCCTCCCGTCCGCCAACCCAGTCGTGTGTGGTCTTTGAAATCGGGTCATAAAACAACGCGTTTACGGTGAAATCGCGACGGAGGGCATCGGCCCGGGCGTCACCGAAAATCACCTTTTCAGGGCGGCGACCGTCTTTGTAGTCTTCATCGCTCCGAAAAGTGGCAACCTGGAAATCCTGTTCATTCTCAACGACAATGATGACGCCAAATTTCTTTCCCACGGCGATCGTGCGTTTGAAAAGCCGTTCAACCTGCTCAGGCCGGGCGTCGGTGGCAATGTCTATATCCCATGGCTCGCGTCCGAGCAAAAAGTCGCGCACGCATCCGCCCACCCAAAACACGGCGAACCCTGCGTTCTGCAGGTGCGCGACGATTCTTTTTGCGACGGTTTTCGGCGAATCGGCAGTCATGAATCCCTGCAATGGTTAGTCTCCCCACGCTTTTCTGATATACGCGATTCCTGTCCGGACCGACTCGGGGGATAAAGAGGGGCTTAGTTCGAACACTTTGATGTGCCGCGGTTCGACGAATGGCTTAAGCGCCGCAAAATCAATTGTTCCGGCTCCGGGCGCCATGTGGTCGCGAGCCGGAAAGAGCACGTCGTGAACATGAAATCCGGCGATCCGGGGCGCGAGAGTCTGGAGGAAGCGAACATGCTCAATGACACCAAGGTTCTCCTTGATTTGCGCATGACCGGTATCATGCCAATAGGCTGCGGTCGGGCTTTGAAACTCTCGCAAAAATTCTTCGAAGTCGCCGTCGAGCGGCAATTCTTCCAGGGCCTGGCGGTTTTCGCAGCCCAAGGTAAGGCCGCGGTTTTCCGCCTCGGGCAGGATTTTGCGAAAGGTCTCTTTCATCCGGGTGAAAAACCTTTCCTTTTTGCCTTCACGGGCCTTTAAGGCGTCCTCCTGAAGCGTTTGAAGTTTCTTCGAGCCTTGCCCGGCCTTTTCCAGCAATCCAGCCAGTTTGCCGGTGTAGTCCTTCATCTCAATACTGCCGAGGTGCAGGATCACTGTCCGGGCTTTGACGCGCGCGGCGAATTCAAAGGTCTTTTGAGTATGCTTGATCGCCAACTCGCGGTCGCGCGGATCTTCAGCGGAAAATTCATAGAGATTGGGCGCCGCCTGTGTCACGCCCAAAGGAAGGGGACAAAAATTATGCAGGCTGGAAATTTTGATCTCCCCCTTGTCCACCGCTTCGAGAATCCCTGGCACCAGGCTGAGCCGGATTCCGTGGCTCAATTCGGCGTATTCAAACCCCAAATCCGCAATTTCGCGCAACATCGCGCGACCGTCGGAATGTCGATGGGAGTTCCAGCAGGTTGAGAAGGAATACATCGTTTAAGCGTTAAAATGGTTGAAGCGTTGAAGCAACCGATTTAACGGTTCAACGCTTCAACGCTTCAAATCGCTTTGGTATTAAAGGTCCGCGTAGCGGGCTGAAAGCATCGCCGAAAACCGGGCGGCTTTTTCTTTACGCCGCCGGCGTTCACTCGGCTTTTCAAAATGCCGATGATTGCGCACAACTTTAAGCGTGCCTTCGCGGTCCACTTTTTTCTTCAGCCGCCGCAACGCGCGGTCCACCGGCTCGCCTTTTTTTAATTTAATTTCTGTCAACGCAACTCACTTCCTTTCTCACGCGGTACAAAACGTCCGCAAAATAAATGAATCAACAAAATAGATTTTTAACGCCCAATGTCAATGAAGAACTTCCTTTAAATCTTAATGCCGGAACAACCGCTTCCGGTTTTTATACAAATAACAGACAATTAATATGTTTAATACCAGGACAATCAACAAGCCGATCTTGGGGTGGGGGAACAAATGGGGATGGGGTTCGTCCGATGGATCCAGGCGCGGATTGTGACGGCTCGTCAATTCAAAAACCTCAATCGGGATAAAGAAGGCCGATTCGCCGATTGTCAGCCAGATGGCCCATTTTGCGCGCAACGCCAGACCTATGCCGCCGCCCATTAAAAATAACCCGTACAAAAACGTGGCCAGAGAGGCGGCGCGGACGTTGCCGGGGGTAATGGTCGCAAGCTCATCGCCGATATTGCGGAAAAAACGATGTTCGGGATCCAAATGGACCCAGGCGAGAAATTTGTCGAAATCATCCTGCAAATCTCTCCCAGCCATCCAATAGATGCCGGCGGCCAGCAGGAAGAGCGCGGCCCCCTTGGCAATCTTGCAGACAGCGATGAAGTATAATGTTGGAGCATGGGCCTTTTTTGTCCCGTCCGGCGTTTGCGGGTTTGTGCTCTCCAGTACAGTTGTCTTTTCGGGGTCCATCAGCAAACTTTAGACAATAAAAACGGTAAAAGTTCAGAAATCTTAAGCCGTTCCTGTTTCATTGAGTCGCGTTCCCGCAGAGTGACCGTGTCTTTGAGTTCATCGCCCTTTTCTCCCAATGTTTCGAAGTCGATCGTCAGGCAGAATGGTGTGCCCACTTCGTCCTGGCGACGGTACCGCCGGCCGATGGCGCCGGCCTCGTCGTAAAAAACGGTCATGTGCGGGCGGAGCAGGTCGCGGACGGCTTTGGCCTTGGCCACCAGTTCGGGCTTATTCTTCAAAAGCGGAAAGATCGCGGCTTTGATTGGGGCGATGCGCGGCGCAAAACGCAGGACCACCCGTCTTTCCATTTTCCCTTTCTCGTCCGGCGCCTCGTCCTCCACATAGGCGCCGCACAAAATGGCCAGCAGTATCCGATCAACACCCACGGCCGGCTCGATGACGTGCGGAACGTATTTTCGCTTGGCGGCCTCATCGAAATATTCCATTGCAACGCCGCTGAATTTTGCGTGTTGCGACAAATCGTAATTGCCGCGCGCCGCGATGCCCCAGAGTTCCTGTGTTCCGAACGGATACCGAAACATGAGGTCGGTGGTGCCTCTGGAGTAGAATGAAAGTTTTTCTTTTGGGTGATTATATTCGGAAATCTGCGCGGCAGGAATTCCGACCGACACCAGCCACTCCCGGCACCAGTCAATCCAATAGCGGTGCCATTTCATCCAGTCGTCCTCGTCGCTTATAAAATACTCCATTTCCATCTGCTCAAATTCCCGGCTGCGAAAGATGAAATTGCGCGGAGTGATTTCATTCCGGAATGATTTGCCGATTTGTGCAATGCCAAAGGGGATCTTGACCCGGCCTGTGTCAACAACGGCTTTGAAATCGACGAACATGCCCTGGGCTGTTTCGGGACGCAAATAGGCAACCGCCGATTCATCGCGCAATGCGCCAACATACGTTTGCAGCATCATGTTGAACGCGCGCGGTGCCGTCAGGCTGCCCGGTTCTCCGGTCGCCGGTGACGGAATCAGGGCAACCTCGTCCGGCTTGGCTTGTGTGAAATCAAGCGCAACAATGGGTGACAATTGTCCGCGAACGGCTTTCTTGCGTTTGAGTTCGAGGGCCTTTTCCTTAAGATCTTCTTCCGTGCGGTCGCTTTCCAGCGCGGCCACATAACCAATCGTTTGGGGAGCGGAATTAGATGGCGCAGCGTCGGGGGACGCTTCCGGAACCACTTCCACACGGGCAAAAAAAAGCTGGTCTGCGCGGAACCTTTGCTTTGAGACTTTACAATCCACCATCGGATCATTAAAGCCCGCCACATGCCCTGACGCCTCCCAAACTTTGGGATGCATAATGATGGATGATTCGAGACCCACAATGTCGTCGCGGCGGCGAACCATGTCGTTCCACCAGCAATCGCGGATGTTCTTGCGCAGCTCGGCTCCCAGCGGTCCGTAATCCCAAAAGCCATTAATACCCCCGTAAATTTCAGACGATTGAAAAATAAAACCTCGCCGCTTGCACAACGAGACGATTTTCTCCATGAGTGGGTTTTCTTTTGGTTCGGCCATGAAACGTCAGTTTGATACTGATTGCGGCAACTTTCAAGTTCAGAGTTCACCAAGCCGTTTATCCTTCTTCCAAACTTAGTGTTCAGATGATCGAGAATGCAGATGGCGAACTTCAGATCCCGGAATTTAGCTTTCCGTTTTTATTCCATTTTGCCGCGTCGCTGGAAAGGATTGATTTGCACCCGCACTTGCCGGGATGCGCGAATTTCACGCGGAATGCGTGAAAATTTTCCGCATCGCTGAGGACGCGCTCGGAGAGTTTGCGGAATATCTATGGTTTTTGCAAAAAAGTCCGTTGGCATTGTCGTTGCTAAAGAATTTTTAAATAATGTGTTGACGCTTTTTGTCATTTAAGTAAAATGCGCGTCTATCACACCGAACAAGTGAAACAAAACTAAACGAACGTATGAAAAGAATCCTCAAACGGAAAAAAGGCTTCACGCTAATCGAATTGTTAGTCGTGATCGCCATCATCGCCATCCTGGCGGCAATGTTGCTGCCCGTATTGGCTGCCGCCAAGCGCCGTGCGCAACGTATCAATTGCGTCAGCAACCTTAAACAGGTAAATCTCGCCATGCGTATTTGGGAGGGAGATAACGGCAACGCTTATCCCATGGCTGTTAGCACCTCGGCCGGTGGCTGTATGGAATATCTGGCCAGTACTTCCAATACCAAGGGTTACCAACCCTACGGTATCACGAACGTTTTTGATGATTGTTCCAATGAAATGAGCACAACGAAAATCTTTGTTTGCCCATCGGATAGCGGACGCAATTATGCGACGAATTTCGGTGAATTGGGCCAGATTCAACCAACCTCTCCCGGCGCCGGGACCAACGGCATTAGCTATTTCATTTGCGGTGACGCAAATGAAGGGTATCCGCAAATGGTGCTCGATGGAGACCGGAATCTTGGCACCACGGTAACCGCGCCTGCTCCTGCGATTAATATGAACAACGGGTATGCGATGGGCGTTGGTGCAGCGCCGAATTCCACCGGCTTGGCGGGTACATCACCCGGCCCGAGTTGGTCGTGGAGTGCAAATGACATTCACCTGAAGGTGGGTGACATCGGCCTCGCCGACGGCAGCGTTGAACAACAGTCAGCCAATGGCCTTCAGAACGCTTTGGCCTACGCCACCAACGGTACGCCATGGGCAGTTCAATATTTTAACTTCCCTCAATAATCTTTCGAATCTGACCATAACGAGGCGTCCGCAAGGACGCCTCGTTTTTTTATTTCATTAATTCCGCAACTGCCACGCGCACTTCATCCGCCGTGGCTGTTGGCGGAAGTGGTTTGCCAAAACGCACCGTCACGACTCTCGGGATGCGGCCGGGTTTTTTCCAAAAGAACTTTCCCCCGGAAAAACTGAAAATACTTCCCCAAACGCCCCTGAGTGCAACTGGAATAATCGGAGGCGCGCCAGTTTTTATGGCCTCGATTTCGTTTCCGTCCGATGGCGACTTGTTGCGGCCGAGGGCAATATTTTTCATGAGGTGCTCAAACCCGCGTCGAAATGGCTGAAGTTCGCCCGTCCGCGTGATGCCGCCTTCCGCAAAAATGCACACGGCGTCGCCATCTCGAATTGCGCGGCCGCAACCGTTCAACGCCTCAACTACCTCGTGCGGACGGATTTCAGGCGGGATCGGAATGACTCGCGGCACACGTGCCAGTGGGCGGACCCACGGTTTATCGTAATAGTCTCTTCCCATAAGAAACCGAATGGGCCGGTCCGCCGCCGCGATGAGCCACAGCCAGTCCACGAAGGATACATGATTGCTGATCAGCAACGCGCCGCCGCGGCGGGGCAGGTTCTCCAGTCCTTCTGAACGCACGCGATAGACCGTGTGCGTGGCAAACCACAAAACTGCCCGTACCAGCGAATAGGGAGAAAGGATGAGAGAAAGAATTGTGCCGGCAAACGTTAACACGCCGCAGAAAAGAAACATCGAGCGGGGTGACAGGCCAAGATCCGCCGCCAGGACATCGTACGCGCCCGACGCCAGATAGACTCCAACAAATGAAAGCCAATTGGCCGCGGCGAGTACTTCGCCTCTTTGGGACGGTTCCGAATCATGCTGCAAAATGGCCGAGACCGGCACGATAAAAAAGCCGCCTGCAAATCCCATGACGGCCAGCCATGCCAGCACGGCGTCAGGTCGCCAGCCAGCTATGGAGAGGATGGCTGATACGATCGCGATTCCCAGCGCCCCAAAAGGCACGAGGCCGTGTTCGATCTTTCCGGTCGAAGCGTAACCCGCCACGACGCTTCCCAGACCGATGCCCAGGACCAGCGCGACATTAAAACTGGCGATGACCGTGTCACCAACGTGCAGATCGTACGCGCCGTAAAAAAACAAATTCAGCAATAAAAGCCAGCCGATGAAATTAAAATATGCGTTTCCGGCAAACGCCAGGGACAGAAGACGGTTACTTCGAACGCAATTCAGTTGCTTAATGAGGTCTCGGATGAAATTGACTCGAAATCCGCGCGTAGGGTCGGCAACCGGCACCGGGCTGATGCCCAGGCTCGCGGCCAGTCCCCCAAACGCCAGGGCCATCAGCACAACTCCGGACCAGATTTCCCGGGGGGCCGAAAAAATGATGCATATACGATGCCGCCACTGTTCCGAGGATGATCGCGCTGTAAGTTCCGAATTCGAGGAGGCCGTTGCCCCACGATAGTTTTTTCTCGGGCAGCAATTCCGGAAGGAGGCCGTATTTGGACGGGCCGAAAAACGCGGCAAGCACGCCCATAAAAAATATTCCCGCCTGTAAAATCCAACGCTTCTGTCCGGGCAATCCGAGGCATACGAAAACCACGACGAAGATCTCAATTATTTTTATTGTGATAGTCACTGTGCGCTTGCTGAAGCGGTCGGCAAAAAAGCCGCCATAGGTGGAAAATAGGATAAAGGGCAGGGCAAAAAGTGCGCCGAAGGAGCCGCTGGCCTTCTGCTGTTCCGCCATGGAAATGTTCATCCCCAGGATTATGAAGATGACGAGGTTCTTTAAGACATTATCACTGAAGGCCACTTGAAACTGTGTTGCGATGAGACACCAGAAGCCGCGGGACGAATTCGCAGCTGGTGTGTTTTCTCTCACTCGCCGAATGGTGGGAGTAAAACGAAAAATTTAAAATCAAAAATGAACCGGCCCTGAATTTTTAAAAGTCAAAAAATTGCCCCGGAGAAAGATGAGAAGTTAATGAGTTAGTGTTCGGGCAGGCATTGCGCCAGCGTGCGGTGGCAATCTGGCAGGGTAATTGCTTATCGAGGTCATCTGTTGTCAGATTGAATTGGTTTCAATCATAACATTAACCGTTTGTTTAACTTAATAACGCAATGGCATGGCCAATTTTGAACGACTCATCGAGTAAAAGGCGAAACCCGATGCTGGTAGTTGATATGGGCAGTCGCACAACCAAGTCGGCCCTCTTCGAACAGCGCGGTGAAAATTTAGCCCTTACGCGTTACGCGTTGCTCGACGCGCCGATTTTTGAAAAGAAAATCTCCCCTGAGTTGCTCGCCAGCCATTTGCGCGAAATTGTCCAAAAAATGGATGCGCGCCCAAAATCGGTTACACTGACGGTTGGTCTGGACGAGGTCATGCTAAAGCAGATCGAATTGCCGCAGGTTCCCGTGGATGATATGCGCATGATCATCAAAAATAACACCAAGGCCTACTTGCAGCAGGACCTTCCCAATTACGCTTTTGATTGTCACATTTTCGTTCCCAAAATCTCGGCGAAACCCGAGGCGATTGCAAAAATGCCGATGGTGCCAAAGTTAAAAGTTCTGGTCGGCGGCGCGAAGCAGGAACTCCTGACCACCTATCGGTCCGCAGTCACGGAAGCGGGGTTTGCCGTGGGCGCAGTCGTTCCCGGCCTGGTCGGTCCGATTAACGCATTTGAGGCGTCCATGCCGGAGGCCTACGCCAACGAAACTGTCGCGCTCGTGGACATCGGCTTCAGGCATTCTTCAATTTGCATATTGGACCGCGGTGAATTGCTTCTCATGCGTGTGGTCAATATTGGCGGTGATCGCCTCACGGCCGGACTGGCCGAGTCGATGAACATCAGCTATGCCGAAGCGGAGGGCATTAAAATAGGAATGCCCGGCGAGGTTCAGGCCGCATTGGAAGCTCAAGTGCAGCCGTTGGGACGCGAGTTGCGCGCCTCTCTCGATTTTTTTGAGCATCAACAAGACCGCCCCGTTTCTCGGGTCTACGTTAGCGGCGCTTCCTCGCAATCGGAATTAATCCTGCAGATTCTTCACTCGGAAATGGTCGTCGAGTGCAAGTCATGGAACCCGGCCCAGTTCGTGCAGTTGGCGTTGCCGGGCCAGCAAGCCGCGGAAATGGAACATGTCGCCCCGCAATTGACGGTGGCGCTCGGCGCTGCGCTATCGACGTTTTAATGAATCAAGTTTATGCCCATCCGAATCAATTTATTGGCTGAAGAGCAGGCCGCCGAAGACTTACGGCGCCGCGACCCCGTCAAACGCGTTGTCGTGGGGGGCGTTTTATTGCTGGCCGCCATGGCCGTTTGGAGCAGCACTGTCCAACTCAAGGTGATGATGGCCAATCGTGAGTTGGGCCAGGTTCAATTTCAAATGGATTCCCACAAATCCGATTACGATTTGGCCGTCACCAATAATGCAAAAATTGCCGCAAGCCGGCTCAAAATCTCGGCGCTGCAGAAAATGTCCAACTGCCGGCTGCTTCAGGGAAATTTGCTCAACGCTCTGCAAAAAGTGAGCGTGGATAACGTTCAATTGACCGGCATCAAAGTGGACCAGACGTATGCTCCGTCCGGGACACCGAAAGGAGGCAAGGCTTCCGTTACCGAAAGAGTCGTCGTGACGCTTAACGCCCGTGATTCCAGTTCCAATCCCGGTGATCAGGTCGGCAAGTTTATGCAGGCTCTGGCCAGGCAGGCTTATTTCCAGGATAGTCTCAACAAAACCAATGGCGTCATCCTGACGGACGAATCATCGCCGCAGCAGGACCAGGGCGGCAAGAACTATGTCTTGTTTTCCGTCGAATGCCATTTCCCGGAGCAAAAGCGATGAACCTCCTCCCTAAAAATAAACAGAAACGCAACCAGCTTTTTATTACCCTGGTCGCCTTTATCGTTGCAAATTTCGGCCTGGGCTTCGGCTTGATCCGTCCGCAATATTCCAAGTTGGCCGGCGTCAGGAGAGAAACCGGGGACGCCCAGACCAAATGGACCTCCCAACAGCGCCTCATTCAACAGTCCGCATCCAACGACGCCAAACTCGCCGGCCTTTCGGTCGAGCTTTCAAGCAACGAGGAAGACATGGCCACTGGCGATATTTACGCGTGGACGTTGGATACCATCCGCCATTTTAAGGCAGGCTATAAAGTGGAATTACCCGAAATTGGACAACCAAACGAGGGCAGCATGGAACTGCTTCCCAATTTTCCGTATCAGCAATTACGGTTCAATATTGGTGGAACCGGCTATTACCATGACGTTGGCAAGTTTATTGCTGACTTCGAAAATAGATACCCGCATATGCGTGTAGTGAATTTAGACATGGCGCCGGTTGGAAGTGACAGCGAGAAGCTGGCATTCAGGGCGGACATTGTTGCCCTGGTGAAATCGTCTCCATGACAGTAATAAAATGAAATGGCGTGAATACATAATTTGGACGTTGGTTGCCGGCGCGACAGGGCCACTGATCGCGGAGCCGGCCAATACCAATGCGCCGGTGAAGTCGGTCTTCGTCCTGCCGACCAATCCAAACGAAGGCCGCGATCCATTTTACCCGAATTCCATGCGCCCCTATCAGGACTTTACGCCGAAGCAGCGCACCGTGGATCTCACTACGCTGGTAATCAAGGGCTTTTCGGAAATTGCCGGCCACCGGTATGTCATCATCAATAATCATACATTTGCTGAAGGCGATGAAGGCGATGTCCTGACGCCGGGAGGCCGTGTCCATCTGCGTTGCCTGTCCGTGGGCATTGACACCGTCCTGGTGGAAGCCAACGGAGAGCGGCAATTGCTTAGATTTTCCGATCAACAGTGAACCCTAAAATGGCCGCATGAAATTGTGAAATAATGTAATTGGCAGAATTCATTCCGACAGGCGTTGGAGTTGAGAGACAGATGAAATACTAAACACTTATGAAACTAAAGTTATACACGTTTGCACTGATGGGAGCGCTCGTTTCCCAACTTGCGATGACCCAAACCACCGGCGCCCAGTCTTCGTGGCCGACAAACAACATTATGTCCAATAGCCCCGCGGATAGCGGGGTCGCCGTGAGCAATGCGACTGTGGCCACGGGTGATCAAACGGTCCCGGCCGCTCAAACGAATATGGCCCCGTCCCCAACGGCACCTGTCGTTGCCGATGCCTCCACCGATACGAATGCGCCATTGCCCGTCGTGCCCGCCGCCATTGCCAATGCGCCGGCGCCTGTCGTGGCTGCGGATGCGACCAATGCCATCGCCCCCGCCGTGGCCGACCAGACCGCCGTTCCGGCAACCAACTCGGCGCCCGCCACGGATGCTGCCTCTGCGGATGCCACTCCGGCGCCGCCAACCATCCCGCTTATCCAATTTCAAGACGTTCCGCTGACCGTTGCTATCGAAAACCTGGCCCGCCAGGCCGGTATCAATTATCTGCTCGACCCGAAAATCGGTTATGGACAACCCGACCAAAACGGACAAGTCAAAGCCGAACCGACGCTTTCAATTCGTTGGGAAAACGTCACGGCCGAACAGGCGCTCCTGGCGTTGCTCAATAACTATGACCTTCAATTGGTTCGTGATCAAAAGACCGGCATCGGCCGAGTCACGATGAAAGATCCGACCGCGCCCCCGCCGTTGGAAACGCGCGTTGTCCAACTCAAATACGCCAACGTTTCAAATATGGTACAGTCCGTTCAAGCCGCTTTTACCGACCGCCGCAGTCACGTGCTTCCTGACGTTCGTACCAGCCAGATGATCGTTGTCGCCACAGATCCGGAGCAGGACGCCGTGAACATTCTGGTCAACGACCTGGACAAACCCACAAAACAGGTCTTGATTGAAACCAAGCTGGTGGAAGTTGCCAGCACCCCGTCCACATCCAAAGGCATCAACTGGGCCGGCACAGTCGCCGACCAAAACGTCAGCTTCGGCAATGGCATTTCCTCGGCCAGCTCAACGACAACAGCGCCAGGCACGCCGACGACGACAACTTTCCCGGGCGGCGCCACAGCCACCTCCACTCCCAAATACAGCACTTCGACCATCATAAACTCGGCATCAACCCCCTCGGTTCTGCCTGGCGGTTTCTCCTGGAACACTCTTTCCGGTCTGACACCTGCCATCGGATTCTTGAACGCGGACGGCGTCCAGGCGGTCCTGTCATTCCTAAACTCAAGCTATGACGCCCAAACGCTTTCCACTCCGCGCGTCGTGACCCTCGACAACGAGCCGGCCCTCATCTCGGTCACCCGTATGTTCCCGGTCATCAATATTACTGCTTCCACTGCTGGTGTTTCTTCGGGCAGCACCTCGATTACTTACTCCAACATCGGAACCACGCTGCAGGTGACTCCGCGCATTACCGCAAATGATTACATCTGGCTCAAAGTGATCCCGGACGTCTCGAGCTTTTTCGCGACTGTCAGCAAAGTCATTGATGGGAATACCTATCAGGCTGACGAATTTGACATGCGCCATATTGATACTCAGGTTATGATCCCGGATGGCAATACGCTCGTCATGGGCGGCCTAGTTGAAGATAACCCCACTGCTCAATACAATCAGGTGCCCGTTTTGGGAAATATTCCTTACCTCGGCTGGGCTTTCAAAAGCGAGACTGTGAACATGGACAAGGAAAACCTGGTCATCTTCATCACCCCAACCATTGTTAAAGATACCGACTTCCAGCCTGCCACTACGGATTTCCTGGCGACTAAACCCGCCACCATGAAAGAGCCGATGAATCCCAATTCGTTCTGGGACAAAACCGGGGAAACTCAATGGAGCAACCCGGTGCCCAACCCTGGTGAGTTTGGAAACTCGTCGGCTTCGTCGCAATAGTCTTTGGACCGAATGGCCGACGCCAAAATCATCTATCGGAATAAAAGTGAAAAACCAGTTCGTTTTATGAAAACTGAAATTTCTCCCGCCCCAATTTCATTGGCGGGCCCCGCGCGCCTGGTGTTGCGCGGTGCCATCATGGCTGTTGCGCTCGCGGCGGGCAGTCTGTTTGCGCAGCCCACGGTTCAAACGATTAGCGGTGGCGCATCAGGAAGCCACTCCGGTTATGCCAATGGCGAAACCCTGTACGCGCTGTTTAACACGCCCAAAGGTCTCGCTCTGGACGGTTCGGGGGATCTGTTCGTCGCCGACTATGGCAACAACGCAATCCGTGAGCTCTCTGGAATCGGCGGCGCGAACAATGGAAGCACGGTAACGTTCACGACAACTCAAATCAGCGCGCCAGTAGGTGTCGCCATTGACGGGAGCGGGAATTTGTTCGTCTTGAACCGCGGCGGCACGGCTGCGGTCAGCACCAACGGGACCGTCGTCGAGTTTAACCGGTATGGGATTCTCATTGCCACAAATGCCACGCATTTGACCAATGCCGCCGCTATCGCGTTGGACGCCAGTGATAATATCTATCTCACAGAACGGTCCAATTTGGTCGTCGAAATTTCCGGCGGAACCCAAACGACGATTGCGACGGTAACTGCCTCGAACGCTTTATTGGCGGGAATCGCTGCTATGCCGGGCGGCGCATTGGCTGTTTGCGATTCAGGTCGTAACGGTATCTATACGATTGCCTCTGGAATTATCTCTACGAATGCCGGATTCAACGGGCCAGGTGATGGAACGGGTCCCAATAATATTGGGATTCCCAATTCGATGGCGCAATTTTTGCATCCGTACGGCGTGGTTGCTGCCGGTGACGGAACTTTGATCGTTTCCGACTATGGCAACGACCGAGTCAAAGTGGTTACGATTGCCGGGGTGACGACCAATTTATACGGGGTTTCTTCCAATGATTGGATTTCGGGAAATAATACTTATCTGTTTCCAGGGTGGGTGGACGGCACGGTTTCAGTTCCGGACGAACCGGGCGGCGTGGCCGGACGCAGCCAGGCAGGCTTGGTCCTGTCCGCTGATGGCAGCACTATCTACACTACCGAAGATTATTATCATATTATTCGTAAAGTGACTGGATCCTCTTTCGCAGTATTTGTTTCTTCCCCTTCGGCCCCAACGGGTTTGTCGGCAACAGTCTCGACAAACGGCCAGGGGCAGATTCAAGTCGTGCTGAGTTGGAATCCCGTGCTAACGGGTAACGTGACTAATTATCTGATTGAGGACAACAATTCACAGCCGCCCGGCGGTCCCCCATATGGTATCATCGGCGAGACCACCGGAACATCGTTCACGCAAACACCCGTAAGCCCGGCAACGTATTATAACTACGTCATTCAGGCCGCCAATAGCGGCGGATTAAGCGCTGATTCGGCCCAGGTCACCGTTTTGACGCCCACGCCTCCGCCACCCGCTCCGGCAATCGGGTGGTTTGATTACGAATTTAATGGCCTCTTTTTCGCGTCGACCTTCCATCCTCTCACCAATGGTATTTTTATCGCCCAAAATGATTTGAGCTATGCAATTGAATACCAGGCTGCTTACCCCACATACTATATTTCCGGCCAGACTCCGTATACAAATTCTCCAAACAGTAGTAACCCATCAGCGCCGGGTTTTCAGCCCGGAGTCGCGACGGCGCAGACGCCACTGAGCGTATCAAGCTACACGAACATGACGATCTCGGCCGTCAGTGAAACCGTTACTCCCAATGCCTCTGTCATATACAGTGCGGTTTCTTCCGCCCAAATCATTTACCAGGCCGGTTCGCCGGCGATAATCAATGCTACCAACGCTGCGCTCTTCTATCTCAGCGATGTGACAACGAACGTCATCTATTATTACACCACTGACGGCACAGATCCCCTGACGAACCAGCTTGCAGCCCAGGAGATCGTGGCCACTAACACCGTCATGTCAGTGGGGGTCAATATCAGCAGCAATTTCGTTTTCTCCGTCCGCGCGTTCCGCGGCGGCTATTTGCCCAGCGGGTTGGTCACCAATCTCTTCCTGGCCCGGAATTTCCAGGCCAATGAACTGGCCTGGGGTTTTGCGTCCGGTTATTGCTCCAGCACATTCATTGCTTCTCCAGGTGAAATATTTTACGCGCCCGTTACTTTGACCACGTTACCCGGCGCTGGGGCGTATGGCCTTGAGTTCGATATGACGGTGACCAATTTGGGGCCTCATGCTGTGCCGACCGGGGGCTTCGGATTTCAATCCATGTTGATGAAACCCATATCGGGCACCACCCCTGCGATTTACACGAATATTCCGCCGCTCATATTTGACAGTGGCAATGTAAATCCGCCGCCTGGGAGCCAGCTCGTCAACTATAACGGAACAAACTTTGTGAATTTGACCGTGCCAGACACCAACCTTGATGAATTGGCCGCCGGCTGGTTTGAATTAGCTGGCATGACCAATCTTTTCAATACGACAGCGCAAAATCTGTTTACTTATTCGATGGCTTTTATTGAATTGTTGCCCAATGCCCAAATTCCAAATGGCGTTATTGTCGGCGGTTACGCCTTTCAGGTTCCGACAAATGCCCAGCCGGGTGAACAATATGAAATCCAGCTTAACCGACCTTCCGCGGATTCCGATAGCCTCGGAGAAAATGGCTCGGCGCTGATCATCGACACCCCTACCACAGGCTCGCTCTCCAATGGACCTATTAACTCGATCAAGATCGTAACGGTCGGCCAGCCCAAATATTTGGTCGGAGACGTCTATCCGTTCCAGTGGTTTAATGCCGGGAATTTCGGTAATGGCGACCTGATCACCTATGGGGCTAACGACGTCCAGGAGGTGTTTAACGCAGTAATTTATGGCATAAATGGGCCCCCCGCAGGCAGTGACCTTTTCGATGCAATGGATTCCGCCGGTGGGCTTGGCACATATAATGCCGCCGCAGGGTATTGGACCAAGGTCAGCAACATGAACACAGCCCAAAAGAATCTCCTATTCAATGTCGATGATACGACCACAATCAATCAAATGGCTTTCGGCGATGGTGTGCTGGATGTTTGTGACGTTTGGGTTACGTTCATTCGTTCGCAATTCCCAAATGTGTATTGGTTCCAGCGTTTTTATACCAATGACACCGTTAATGGCGTCTTCGGACGTGTGGCTCAAGCGATTACCGTCCAGACAAACATGAATGGAGGCGCAATAGCCGGTGGCGGCGGCGGCGGCGGATCCGGCTCCTCGCCTGTATCCATCACCAATACGCCTGTCATCCATTTTGCCGCTGGAGACTATTTGGCTTCTGCAGGCCAGTCCCTCTCGATCCCTGTCACAGCCACGGTGTACGGTCTTAATCCATTGCGCATGTTGATGTTTAATGTTTCCGTCACTCCGCTGGATGGTTCGCCTGCTCTCACAACGCCGGTTACATTTAGCCCAAGTGCCCCCTTTAATAATTCGGGAATTTACAATGGGGCGTTTCAAACCAATACCACCGCCAATTGCGCCGAGGCTTTTCTTCCTACGACATTCCCAATCTCTTCAAGTGCGAATGTTACGGGCAGCAACATCATCGGCTATTTGAATGTTACGATTCCCGCCAATGCGACCAGCACCTCTGCCTATGCGCTCTCATTTGCTCACGCCTCGGGGTCTCCTAACGGCCTGATCTCCTTCCCGAAGACCACCTATACTGGTCTCATCACGCTCTCGAGCCGCACCAATTCGACTTACGGCGATGGCATTCCCGATTCCTGGCGTTTGCGCTACTTCGGCACCGTCGACAATCAATTGTCGGTTTCCAATGCCGACGCCGATGGCACCGGCATGAATAATTGGCAGAAATATCAAGCTGGACTTAATCCGACGGACCCGACTTCCGTCCTGAA
>DASXFM010000132.1:0-5221 GCA_036489615.1 Verrucomicrobiia bacterium
CGCGCAGCTCTTCGGCCTCAACAAGGCGCGCCTTGCCAAAACCAAACCCGAAGCCCTCATCATGCACCCGGGACCAATTAATCGCGGAGTGGAAATTGACAGCGAAATCGCCGACTGCGACCGCTCGCTGATTTTGGAGCAGGTAACCAACGGTTTGGCCGTGCGTATGGCGGTCCTGTTTTTGCTCAATGGCGGAAAAGGTCCGCAGGAAGTAGCTTAGGGGAATTTACGATTTACGCAGTGCAAGGCCAGGTTACGAATCCAGCGAAGCAGTTGCCACCGAATGTCGTGCAGGACAATGGGCCGGTTTACTGATAACGCTCTCTGAGTCTGCAATTCACAAATCTCTTCGAAATCAAAACATCCCTACGTCCCCGGCTACGCCGTGTAAATCGTAAATTGTAAATCGTAAATTCAAACCCCTATCGGATGCCACGCCGTCTTAAACTCAACCGTATCCAAAATCCAATACGGATCTTCCGCAGTCGCAGCGAGCCAGCCGCCGGGGGGCAGTGAATGGTTTGCATAGCGTTTCAAATTGGTCGCCGTCCCGGCCTGCAATTTCGTCCGTAAGTCGAGATCGCCCGTCCCGTCCACGATGGCATTGATCTCCATGTGAGAGGCGAGGTGCGGAACGAGTTCGCTTCGTTTGCCCGCGAGAATGTTCACGACGCCACCGGGCAAATCGCTTGTTGCAAGAATCTCGGCAAAAGTTAACGCCGGCAGGGCGAACTTATCCGAAGCGATGGCAACTGCCGCGTTGCCGCTCAATATCACCGGCGTGATGAGCGAAACCAGGGCGAGCAGTGAAGGTTCATCGGGTCCCAGCACGGCGACCACGCCGGACGGTTCCGGGGTTGTGAAATTAAAATGCGGCGACGCCACCGGGTTTACGGTCCCAAAGACCTGCTGATATTTGTCCGTCCATCCGGAGAAATAGACGAGGCGATCAATCGCCAGCGCCACTTCACGCCTGGCCGTGGCTCCGGCAACATTAGTCGAGCGCACAATTTCATTTGCCAGTTCGCTCGCGCGATTTTGCAGCATTTCGGCGGCGCGATACAATATCTGTCCGCGATTATACGCTGTCGCTTTGTTCCAGCCCTCGAACGCCGCGCGCGCGGCCGTAACCGCATCCCGCGCATCCTTGCGCGACGCGTGCGAATAATTATCGAGATGCTCGCCCTTGGCCGATTTTGCGGGCAAATAACGTCCGCTCTCACTTCGCGGAAATTTCCCGCCAATAAACAGCTTGTAGGTCTTTTTGACTTCGAGGCGAGTGCTCATCGGAAGTCTCCTTTCTGGCGCACGGAGCGCGGCTGTGTGCGGGGCAAAGGGGCACCAGCCGCAGCACTCAAGAATGCATTGCGACCACGAGCCGCTGTTGTCATTACCTTGCCAAACCATCGGACGATCATTCTCCCTCTCCTTGGGGAGAGGGCCGGGGTGAGGGAGAATCGTTCAAACAAGATTGTCATGCGATTAATGAAAAGTGGCTATTTCGGCCTGGCCGGCCAAACGATTTGTGATGCGCCGAAAATGGCCAGCGCGGCGCCCGCGATGTAGAAATACGTGGAGCGATCTGATGGCGCTCCTGTGAATACCTGCTGCACCTGCGAGCCAATGGACCGCGCCATCTCATGGCCATGAACCAGCAAAATAATGCCGATGACCAGGCAAATGACGCCCACTGTTCTTTGTATGACTGGTTGCATAAACCTTCTCTGATTTTAATTGGATTAACCTACGCGACTTTACAATACCCCGCCAATCCTTGCAATCCGCCTTCCCGACCGAAACCGCTTTCCTTATAACCGCCAAATGGGCTGGTCGGATCAAATTTGTTGTACGTATTTGCCCAGACCACTCCGGCGCGGAGCTTGTTCACCATCTTGAAAATCTTGCTGCCTTTGTCCGTCCAGATGCCCGCGCTCAAGCCGTATGGAGTATTGTTCGCCCGTTCAAACGCTTCTTCCGGCGTGCGAAAAGTCATGACGCTGAGGACCGGCCCGAAGATTTCTTCCTGGGCGACGCGATTGGCCATCGTCACGCCGGTCAAAAACGTCGGTGGAAACCAATAGCCCTTTGCCGGCAACGCGCACGGCGATTGCGTCAGTTCAGCCCCTTCATCCACGCCGCTTTGCACAAGCATTTTGATTTTTTCCAATTGCGGCTTGGAATTGATCGCACCAATGTCGGTGTTTTTATCCAGAGGATTGCCGACGCGCAGCGTCCGGATGCGGTCTCGCAATTTTCGGATGACCGTGGAATAGATCCCCTCTTGCACGAACAGGCGCGAGCCGGCGCAACAAACGTGGCCCTGGTTAAAGTAAATTCCGGAAATCACACCCTCGATCGCCTGGTCAATGGGAGCATCCTCAAACAAAATGTTGGCCGCCTTCCCTCCGAGCTCAAGCGTGAGTTTTTTGTGCGTTCCCGCCAGCGCCTGCGCAATGCGCTTGCCCACTTCCGTGCTGCCGGTGAATGCGATTTTGTCCACGCCCGGATGGTTCACGAGCGCCGCGCCAGTTTCGCCCGCGCCGGTAATGATATTCACGACGCCGTCCGGCAATTCGGCTTCCTGAAAAATCTGCGCGAGCCGCATCGCCGTGATGGATGTGGTTTCCGCCGGCTTCAGGACGACTGTATTACCGCAGGCCAGCGCCGGCGCGATTTTCCAGGCAGCCATCAGCAATGGAAAATTCCACGGGATAATCTGCCCGGCCACGCCCAACGGTTGCGGGTTCTTGCCGGGAAAGGCGTATTTCAATTTGTCCGCCCAACCCGCGTGATAGAAGAAATGGGCTGCTACGAGCGGCAAATCCACGTCGCGGCTCTCCTTGATGGGCTTGCCACCATCCATGGTTTCCAATACCGCCAATTCCCGCGCTTTCTCCTGGATAATGCGCGCGATGCGGTAGAGATATTTCCCACGCTCACGTCCCGGCATTTTACTCCAGGTTTTTTCATAGGCGCTTCGAGCGGCCTTCACCGCTTTATCCACGTCCGCCGCATCCGTCGAGGCGATTTCCGTCAGCGTATCCTCCGTGGCAGGATTGATGGATGGAAAATAGTTTCCCGAGTGCGGTTTAACGAATTTGCCACCGATGAACAGTTCATGCCTGGGCGCGATGACATAACTCTTCGAGTCCTCGGGCGCGGGCGCATAGTCCCAGCCACCGTCAAAATTCAACCGGCGGGCGCGAAGGGGGACAACGGGTGAGCTCAACAATTTTGAACGGGTGGTTTTCATTTACCTGATTGATATTGATCGTATTCCTCTTGAAGGGCAAAAAACAGATCAAATGCTTCTCTTTCAGAGGAAGTATTTTGTTCGATGAACCATTGCCATCCTTTTCCGCTTGCCGGGAAATGTTCTCCGAATTTTTCCGTAACGAATTTATGAAAACCGCTGGGAACCAATTCCACAAAATCATCGCTGCCCAGTTTTGCCATTGCGGAGCCGACCTGATAGCCGCCTAAGAATGCGTCAAGACAGGTAAATAAACGATCATTTCTATTGAAATACAGATCCGGCCGGGCATGAATCGCTCTGAGTACACTATTCATAATGGGTCCTTACCTCTGTCCTTTCGCGATTGTCGTTAGAACCGCCGCTTGGTCTTGGAGTGTCCCGACTCATCGGGATGACACCGCTTTCGAACGCTGTTGCAGCCTTCAAAAGTCCGGCGCTGGTCGAAAACGGCATCCCCCGAAAACGTCCGGGGTTGCCGCCGCATGGTCGAAAACATTTCACGGCATCGAAAAATAATCCGCAGCCTGATAATTCCCATCCACAGTTTTTGCAATTTGCATCAGCACATCATTCACCAGCGTACTCGCGCCAAAACGGAACAAATCCGGCGTCAGCCAATCATCTCCCAGGGTTTCTTTGACCATGACGAGATACGCGAGCGCCTGTTTCGCCGTGCGAATGCCCCCGGCGGGTTTCATTCCAATGCGCACGCCTGTGGCAAAAAAGTAATCGCGAATCGCTTCGAGCATCACCAGGGTGACCGGCATGGTCGCGGCGGGCGTTACCTTGCCGGTGCTGGTCTTGATAAAATCCGCGCCCGCCTGCATCGCAATCTCGCTGGCCAGCCGCACATTGTCGTAGGTAACCAGTTCGCCGGTCTCTAAAATTACCTTTAGATGCGCGGATCCGCAGGCCTGTTTCGTCGCGGCAATTTCATCAAACACGCCCGCATGATCGCCGGCCAAAAAAGCGCCCCGATCGATCACCATGTCAATTTCATCCGCGCCGTCGCCGACCGCGCGCCGGACTTCCTCCAGCTTCGTGCGCAATGGAAATTGTCCGCTGGGAAAACCCGTCGCCACGGATGCGACGTGGACGCTTGATTCCGCGCCGAGAAATTTTCGCGCGTATTTGACCATATTGGGATACACGCACACGGCGCCGCACGCCGGCACGCCGTATTTCGGTTCAGCCGGCTGAAGCGCCTTGCGACAGAGATAAGCGACCTTGCCGGGAGTATCTTTGCCCTCCAGCGTCGTCAAATCCATCATCGAAACGGCCAGCTTCAATCCCGCCAATTTCGCCGAAGTCTTGATGCTGCGTTTAGTAAACGAAGCGGCCCGCTCCTCCGCCATGACCGCATCCACCACCGGCGCGCGGAACTGGCGAAAGGAACCGGCGGATTTGCGGAGGGTGACCGTTTTCATTGCTCCGATTTTGACGGTGATGAGAAAAAGCTCAAGCGTTTTTAGTTCTGAATTCGTCGAAACACCCGATCGGCGTCCCTCCGTCCATATGTCCGATCCGCCCGATATGTCCGATCCGCCCGATATGTCCGATTCACCCATTGCCGTCGCCGCCGATATACTTATGGTAGGGCAGAGATCCCGCTCTGCCAAACTGGATTTTCTCATCTCCGTGCATTGGCTGCTATGGTTTGAGGCGCCTAACGTCGCGCTGTAGGTGTAAGCATTGCAGCGCCTCTGTGGCGTATTTTGACCGTATTACCCCGAATCAATTTTGTTCCTTGATTTTGAAGCAGTTGATACGTTGACCGTGAATTGCGACAGCGGAATAGACCTATAACATTTCAACATTTATGAAAAGCGTTGCCTTCCTCTTATTTTTTACCATCGCAACAACGGCATTTAATATCTTCGCCGCGCCACCAGATGCGCCTCCTGATGTCTCAAAGTATCTTAATTATCCGAACACGACATTGGTCGGCGTGTCGAAAGCGGAGGG
>DASXFM010000167.1:0-3066 GCA_036489615.1 Verrucomicrobiia bacterium
GCCCGTATAGTTAGTCGCTGTCAACGTCAGGTATCCCTGGAAATTAGGATTGATGATGCTTAACACGGCATTCGAGATGCCAAACGTGGCGTTCCCGCCAGTCAACGAAGCCAGACTCAAGCTGATCGTCTTTTCGACAAAATTCGTGGAAACCAGGCCATTAGCCAGGATGGTCACGGTAAAGGCATTGCTCGTGACGCCAGCCCCGAACTGCAGGCTGAAGTTGGTCACGCCCCAATAGTCTGTGCCGGCGATCGCCGTGCCATTCGTGGCAAAACATCTCATGGAAACAATTCCAAAAACGCCGTTGCTGCGAACCACCGTAATGTTGGCCAGACTGTTGGTGGCGATATAGTTGGTGGAAAGGAAACTCAACGTGCCTGCCTGCGAGGTGTTGTCGATCAGCGTAAAGGGCGCGTTGTTAGCTCCCAGCGCCGCCCCCAGCGGGATGTTTTCACTGCCCAGGTAAAATTCATTGTCGCTGCTGGGATTGGCCAGTTGGAATCCCGCATTTTCATTCCCGGATTTTTGGGCGTTATTGATCACACTGACGGTGACCGCCGATTGATTGTTGAGCGGAAGGTCCGCGAGGGTCAAAAAGAGTCCATAAACATCTTCCAGGGAACCATTGAGGCCAAACAAACCGTCACTGCGGTCACGGGTAAGATGCGTGGTGAATTGCGAAGCTACCCAGAACAGGGGCGGCGTGCTGTTATAGGAATAATCACTGCCACTGGCAGCCAATCCCGGTATGACTGAAAAATTGGCGGAAATCGGGCCCAACGCCCCGTTGGTTCGCACCAATCCCACTGACAGGGAAGCCTGGCTCTTATTCGCAGAGTAAGCCGGAAGCTGCATCTGGATATTACCCGGCCCCGGCGTTGCGCCGCCGATCAAGCGCGCCAGGCCATCACGATTACGCACACCGTCGCGCGTCTTGGGCTCGACCCACAAATTAGGATCGAGGAAGCTTTCATACTGCAGCCCCTCTTCGAAATTCAGGATGTCGCAGACATTCGTATTGGCCTGGCCGCCGCCGACCTGGTTGAACTGGCCGCCAATCAGGACATTGCTGTCAGTTTCCACCCCTGACGTATAAACCGCCTCGAAGTCATCAGCGAAAACCTTCTTCAAACCGGCAAACTGGTTATAAGCCGTGTCCATGAAAGTCGTGTCCACCGTGCCGTTGGAATACAGGCGGGTGAAGCCCAGGCGATGCGTCCCGTTAAACTCGGAGAACTGGCCGCCCACATAAATCGTGCCATCGGACTGCACATTGATGTTCCAAATGATGTCGTTGGCACCCGTGCCCGCAAAAAAGCTGTTGGTATTCAAGCTACCGTCCCAGTTCAGGCAGGCGATTGCGCTATTGGGGAGGCCGTTGAAATTGGCGAAGGCGCCGCCCACTACCAGATTACCGCTCGTCTGCCAACCCAGGGCATAAACGGTATTGTCCGCCCCGGACAGGATATTGCTAAACGTTGTGTCCAGCACACCATTGGTTGTGAACCTGGCCACATTGGCGTAGCTTTGGCCGCTTACCGTAAAATTACCGCCGGCCACGATGTCTGAATTCGTCACGATCGTCGCCTTATAACTCCAATTGGTCGCCATCAGTGTGCCACCCGGGTCCGTCACCAGCACCAGGGGTGAGGAGCCGGGGCCAAACGGAACCGTAAATCGGCCGTTGCCCACGATCACTCCGGTATCAAAAATAACACTGCCGCCATAAAACACCTGCAATTCGTTGGTGATCGGGAAGGCATACCTCACCGTCGCCAGGCCGATGGCACTGGTGCTGACCGGCAATACCACATCATCTTCATTGGTCGTGCCGTTGGAGATGCGATTGATATAAATGCCCGGCGACTGTGCCAGCGCATTGACCGTGCCGTTCAAGGTTGTCCCCGGATTGAAAGCCGTATCCAGCGAACCGTCGGTGTTCAACCGCGCTAGGCCATTAAGGCCCTGGCTGTCCACCGAGGTGAAGGAACCGCCGAGAACCACTTTGCCGTCCGGCTGAAGCAGAACTGCATTCACCGGGCCGTTGATCACCGGATTAAAACTCGTGTCCAGCGAACCATCTCGATTGAGGCGGGCCAGATAATTTTGAAACTGGCCATTGAACGATAAAAAGTTGCCGCCAATGATGTATTGGCCGCCCGTGGTCACCGCTAAGGCGTTGATCGGTGCGTCGGCGCCTGAATTGGGCGAGAAAGTCTGGTCCAACTGGCCGTTTTGATCGATCAAAGCGATATCGCTCAGCGGACTGTTGTTGTTGTAATTGAAAAATCCGTTGTAGGAAACAAAGTCGCCGCCGATCAGCGTTTCATTATTGGGCAGCACGGCCAGGCTCTTCACATAGCCCGATCCCAGGGCGCCGACACCAGGATTGGCATCCTTCTGCGGAATGGTCGAAGGAATTTTGGAAGGCGGCAACGCGAGCAGATTGTTAAAATCGGCGTTGTAAACCTCATCTACCGAACCGGCCGGAGGATTCTGGTCATTGGCCAAAATCGTCACGGTGGTTTCCGCCACCATGCCGGATATCCAGGGTTCATTGGGACCGTTGGGAGACACAGGAGCTTCCCGGTATAGCTCGATCTTGAAATCCCGGTTGAATTTCGTCAGCAGGGAATTGGTAACGGTGAACGTGATTTCCTGCAAATCTGCCCCCACGCCGCTGGAAGGAAATGAAATGGTGCCGCCCCCGCTATAACTATAATTTCCCGTCGGCACAAAATCGGAACTCAAGCCCCTGATCGTTCCTATCGTGGAAGGCACGGGCGCAGCGTAATCCGAGGCCGGTTGTAGCGGGAAAAAGTTATTCTGCTCTTCGCTGGCGCTGGCATCATCACCTTCTTCATTGTTGATGCGATAATTCAGCACTTGCGCGACGCCATTGGTGCCAAACCGTTCCACATAAAGAGCCACCTGGGTCCAGCCGTCATGGTCACCGGTCGTATCGTTGACATCCTCCGGAACGCGATAATTGGCTTTCTCAAAGCTGAACAAGACATTGGTCGGGGCCAGGGCGACCACTATGTTTGTGACTATGAAAGAATT
>DASXFM010000207.1:0-3399 GCA_036489615.1 Verrucomicrobiia bacterium
GACGAGAAAATGGATTTTTATTTTTTTTGATTTCAATTGTTTAAATGCTCTTTGGTTGCAGCCGATTATACCGGAAATTAATTTGCGCGCCAGTACAAGACTATGCCAGATCGCTCCCCAGATTTAGAAACACCGGCGTCCTGGTTATTCTCTGTCGGCGAAGCCGCAATCTGAAAGCCCTGTAAGGGCGGACCATATTAGCCCAGGGCAAGCGCGAGTCTTCGAGTGCGCCGCCCTGGGTAAAGCACCGAAACCATAAGCCGCTGACTGAGAAACTGCGCGACAGCGCGAATTTAATCTGCGGCTCTCCCTTCGTTTCCCTCGCCTCAGCTCTTAAAATACGATCAATCGTCCACGGATAACTCCATCCCATTGTTCCGGAAATTCATCTCCATCCCAACCACATGGGAAATGGCCCGAGGCATACCACGGATCTAAATATGGAATAAAAAAGGGTGGCTTCACAATATCCTGATAATGAGTTTCGAGACAAATAAGTCGCAAATCCGAAAGAACAGTCGCTTTAACGATGTGACCGGTTGCGCCTTTTAGCGGCATTCGGGTGAGCAGACCATCAATGGATAAACGAAGAAGCGCCTGTAATTCGTCAACCAGCGGATTCCATTCCTGAAGTCTATGCCAGAAGCAATGATTCACTCTGTTTTCTGAAAACCGAGCCTCGATTCTTCCTTGGAGAGCGTTCCTTGCTTGCAACTGGGTTTTCCCACTTTTTGAACCCGCAGGTCTTAGCGGCTTTGGCCCACGAGTCGACGCAACTCACCGTGGATGGTAACGGTTGTCCAACGAAACCGAAAAACGGGTACTTTAAAATGCTGTCCAGCTTGGCTTTGACGATAGGAGTCATCGATGCCAAGATTCACCGCGTCAAATACCCCGTCTCATTCCAGAGCTTAATCACCGGCTGCGCCAAACTGCTTTCATAACTGAGCGCGCCCAAACTGGCCGTGCCCAGCACAAAAAATCTCCCGCCACCCGGCTCCAGCCCCAGCCAGCGTGCGGCCAGCGTACGGAGAAAATGCCCGCTGGAAAAGACAAGCGCGTCGCCATTCACTTCCCGCAATCGTTTCACGACCCGGTCCGCGCGAGCGCCGGCCTGCGCGGGCGATTCGCCACCGGGACAACCGTCGCGAAACAAATTCCAGTCCGGCCGGCGCGCATGGATTTCCGCACTGCGCAACCCTTCATAATCGCCGTAATTCCACTCGACCAAATCCGGGTCCGTCACGGCGACTTTGCCAAAACCCGCCAGTTCGCACGTCGTCGCTGCGCGTTGCAATGGGCTGGTGAATACTTTGGCAAATTGAAGCCCGCGAAGACGCGCACCAAGCCGGACTGCATTTTGCCGGCCTTGTTCAGTCAAAGGCAAGTCGGTCAACCCCGTATGCTGGCCGCTGAGGCTCCAGGCGGTTTCGCCGTGTCGCGCGATATAGACCGTAGGGAGGTTATTATTCATTCCGCTCGCGGCTCTTCTTTCTCGTTCTTGGCCGCCGACACTTGTTCGTTGCTGACCACAATGGTCGTCGTGGCCGCACCCGTGGTTTTTGCCCAAACGTCCGTAGGATAATTGCCTTTCCGCCAGGCTTCAATCCCGCCAAGGAGCGGGCGTACCCGGCTAAAGCCTTTCCGACGCAGGAGCAACGCGGTCTTCGCGCTGGAAACCTCATTTGGACAGTCGCAGTAAATGATAATCTCGCGGTCGCGGTTAAATTCCTCATGCCGGCGTTCCAGGTCCTCCATCGCCACGTGGATCGCCCCGCGAATGATTGCCGGGTCCTGTTCCAATTCCAGGACCGATCGCACGTCGAGGATGAGCGGAGGTTGGCCGGCATCGAGCATTTGTCCCAGTTCCGCTGGAGTAATCTTCGCGGTGTGCAATTCGCGCAATAGCCGTTGGCGATCCCAAAATTTGTAAATGATATACAATGCCACGATAATGATAATGAAGGTGAGCAACCCTCCGCCATAATGGTCCAGGGCCGCGGCAATTTGGGTGATTTGATTGCTAAAAACGTAGCCCAGAAGGATGAAGCCGCCACTATAGATTAGCGAACCCAGTCCATCCACCAGGAGAAACTGGTCCGCGCGGACCCCGGCCATGCCCGCCAGTGGCGGGGTAACGGTGCTCATGCCCGGCACAAATTTTGCCACGATAATACCCCGCCAGCCGTAGCGCGTGAAAATGTTGACCGTCTTGCGCACGCACGTGTCCGGTTCCAGCGACATGCGGCATAGGAGTGAAACGACCTGTGTACCTCGATAGCGGCCCAGGTAAAACCAAATAAAATCCGCCACCAGGCACGCCAGGACCGACAGTTCCAATGCTATAAACCAATGAAATTGTCCCGCTGCGGCCAGTGCGCCGGCAGCGAGCAGCCACGGCGCGGCCGGAATCGGCACACCGATCTGGTCCAGAAATACGGCGCCAAAAATAATTGGCAAACCGTGGACCACGAGAAATCTGCTTGTATCGTTCATTGGTTATTTATCCTTTCGACTGGCTCCTGAAGGAATATTGTCCATCTGTCAGAAAAATCAAACCAATGTTGCAATCGTCCGCAGTCCTGAGTCCACAGTCGCTGCCTTCGTCCGACTCGAGACCATGGACTGCGGGCTGTGGACTATGGTACACTGTTCAGTTGTGACCGATCTCCTTCGTAAAAAAATTGGCGCATTGCCGCACAAGCCGGGCATCTATTTGATGCGGGACCGGTTTGGGACGGTCATTTACGTGGGCAAGGCGCGCAACCTGCGCAAGCGCGTGAACCAGTATTTTCATCCCTCACGCCGAATGGGCTGGGATCTCAAGTTCAACGCACTGATCGAGGCGATTTGCGATTTTGATTTTCACCTGGTTCGGAGCGAGCCGGAAGCGCTGTTGCTGGAAAGCAAGCTGATCAAGGAATTCAAGCCGCGTTACAACATCAGTTTCCGCGATGACAAACGCCATTTGATGCTTAAAGTGAATTTGAACGATCCCATCCCGAATTTTGCTTTTGCGCGTTTCAAAAAGGACGATGGCGCGCGGTATTTCGGGCCTTTCGCCAATGCCGGCGCATTGCGAAATACGATGGCGCTGGTTCGACGACAGTTCAACCTGCGCGGTTGCCGCGCATTTACACCCGGCGAAGCCGACTACAAACACTGTCTTTACGCGCATTTGAAACACTGCACCGCTCCCTGCGTGGGCAATGTCACGCGCGACCAATATATTCAGCAGGTCACGGCGGCGTGCGAATTCATCGAAGGCCAATGCCGCGAAATGCAGGAGCAATTGGAAATGGAAATGAAAAAGGCCGCCGCCGCCCAGGACTTTGAAAAGGCCGCCGGCCTGCGCGACATGCTCCGCGATCTCAAAACCACGACGCGGCGCACCGAAAA
>DASXFM010000245.1:0-18005 GCA_036489615.1 Verrucomicrobiia bacterium
CCGATTCGCTGGAGGCATGTCGAAATGGAACGGATAGACCCGATCTGACAAACCAATTCCACGGCGCCAATGTCAATTCCCAGTTCGAGCGAAGACGTCGCTACCAGCGCCTTGAGTTCGCCGCGTTTCAATCGGTTCTCCGCGTCCAAACGCAATTTCGTCGAAAGGCTGCCGTGATGGGATGTGACATTATCCCGTCCCAACAATTCGCACAGGTGCGCGGTGACGCGTTCGGCGAGGCGGCGCGTGTTCACAAAGACCAAGGTCGTGCGGTGCGCTTCGATCAATTCTCCCAATCGGCGATAAACTTCTTCCCAGACTTCATTGGACATGACCGCTTCCAGAGGCGATGGCGGGAGTTCAATCGCGAGGTCCATGTCGCGCCGATGTCCGGCGTCGATGATTTTGCAGGGTAGGGACAGCGCGCTGCGCTGTCCCCGCCCGCGTTTAGCGGGCGGGATCGGCTTGCCACATCGTTCGGTGGCGTCGGTAAATATCGGACGTTCTATCGTCCCGTTTTGCGGGATTCCGCCCGGGGTACGGGCGGTGACGGCGCAGCGCGCCGTCCCTACCAGAAACTTCGCGACTTCGACAATGGGGTTTTGGGTCGCGGAGAGGCCGATGCGCTGGAGTTGTTGGCCGCCCGGCTTAACGAGGGCCTCGAGACGTTCCATCGTTAATGCCAGATGCGAGCCGCGCCGATTGCCCACGACCGCATGGATTTCGTCCACGATCAACGTCCGGACCGTTGAAAGTGTTTTGCGTCCGGAAACCGACGTGAGGAGAAGATATAATGAATCCGGCGTGGTGACCAAAATATGGGGCGGCCGTTTGGTGATGGCCAAACGTTCAGAGGCTGGGGTATCGCCCGTTCTCACCGCGGAGCGCACTTCGATATCGTGACCAGTTTCTTTTTTGATCGCGTCACGAATGCCGCTTAACGGTTCGTCGAGGTTCTTATGGATATCGTTGCTCAGCGCCTTGAGAGGCGAGACATAGACCACATAGGTTTCGTCGCGCAGCTTGCCTTCCATGCCGAGCCGGAATAATTGGTCCAGCGATGCTAAGAATGCCGCCAGCGTTTTGCCTGAGCCCGTGGGAGCGGCGATCAACGTATGCGCGCCGACTGCAATCGCGGGCCAACCGTCCTGCTGCGGCGCGGTGGGCGAGCCGAATCGTTGCTCAAACCAGGCGGCAACCAGGGGATGAAATTTAAAGGCCTGCGTCACGCCTTAATAGTATATCACCCGGCGCAATGGGTAACGAAGGATTATTGGATTGGTGGATTGATGGATTGATGGATTGGTGGATTGGTGGATTGGTGGATTGGTGGATTATTGGATTGGTGGATTGATGGATTGATGGATTGATGGATTGATGGATTGATGGCTGAAATACTGAAAATGGGACGTATGGGACGAATAGGACAAATGGGACGCCGCGAAGGACGAAGGACGAGGCTACGCAGGGCGCCGCTTTAGGAAAAAAAAGGCGGCATTTGAAAATGCCGCCGACGAAAAGAGTTTAGAACGTTTAACTTAATTAAGCGCGTTGGAACTTGCGGGCGAACAGGCCGCAAGCGCCCAGAGCCAGACCCAGCATTGCTGCGGTGGTGCCGCCGTCCGGAACGTTTTGTCCGCTTCCGGTGCCGCTGCCTGAACCGGTTCCAGTTGCGCTGAAATCAATCTCGAATTCTTCGTTTGCGCCGGAGCCTTCCAGGCTCCAAGTGGCTGCTGTCGGGGAATAGCCGGATATCAATGCCGTGCCCGTTCCGCTCAAATCAACCGAATTCGCGTTGACCTCTGCGCTAAGCAGGCTGGTAAGATCAAAGGAATAGGTGGTGCCAAACAGCGAGAAGCTCCAGAGCGGATCGACTGGCGCGGTCAGCTTCGCGGCCGAGCCTGTGCCGGTGTACGAGATGGAATTGAAGGTGGCCAGGGCTCCAGCGGTGAGGGAATAATTGTCCGTACCTCCGAGGACCACCCAGGGGTTGTCCGGAGAGAACGTGGTGACGCCGCCTGAAGTGGACGCGCTTGAAAATCCCAAAAATCCAATGTCGCCAGTAATGGTATTTGCTTGAACAGCCGTTGCCGCAAGAATCGCTGCCGCAATGCCGGTTACTATTCCCAATTTGCTCTGCATTTTTAGTGTCCTTTTATATTGTTTCCGTTTACAGGCTGAAAAAATCGAATGTATCCCCACTCGTTGACCTGTCCTGCGTGGCTAAGCAATGCCAATGCCAACTGTTAAGGTAATAGTTATAACATGTTCATTATAAACGATTTATTTTGACTTGATGCCGTTTGGGCAGGGTAATTTCCCACCGAAAATCGTAAAGAAGTCCGACGCTTATCAGCAGATTTCTGGCGGCAACGCATTTTGGAAATATGTAATGTGCTTAAAATGAGCAATTTATGTAAATATGTTTGATTTGTAAAAATCGTTAACAATTTTTTGTCTGCGCCGGTCTGAATGAGAAGGCGTGGAAATTGGGTCGTTCGCACCCGGATAAATTTGAAAATTCTTGTCAGAAATCTGAAAAGCCGCCGTATTCAAGATATTGGTGCAACGTTCAGGACCCAATAGACAGGATAAATGAAAACCAATGATTTTGCCTGGAACACGACGCTCAGAAGTACAGATTCACCGACGCCAACCCGGTCGGGGGGAGAGCCTCCGCGGCCACGATCTGAATCGTTGGCCGCGCAGGTCATTTTCTTCGGGGTTGTTGCCGAAGAGAATGGATACGGACCTGGGGCAGGTGTCGCGAGTGCCTGCCCCAGGTCATTTGGCGGTCGTGCGCAGGCACTCAACAGAATTGGCGATTTGAAAAAATCGAAATCACGATAGCCTTTTATCGTCCAATTTCTCGATGAGTGCCATTACGCGCCGGAAGTTCGTGGGACGCGCGGCCCTGGGCGCCGCGGTTGCCGTGACGTTTCCCAATATTCTCACGGCCCAAAAAACTGCGCCGCAGCGACCCAACGTGTTGTTCCTGATGTCCGACGATTGCCGGGTTGAATTGGGTTGTTACGGCAGTATGTTCGGGGCCAGGACGCCCAATCTGGACGCGTTGGCCGGGGCTGGAGTCCGGTTCGACCGCAATTTTTGCCAGTTCCCTCTTTGCAATCCGTCGCGCGCCTCGTTGCTCACCGGACGCAACCCGACCCGAACGAGCGTGCTGGGAAATCGAACGGATTTCCGCGTTGCTCATCCCGATTGGATCAGCCTGCCCCAATTGTTCCGGCAAAATGGTTATACTACTGTGCGCGCGGGCAAGATCTTTCACGGCGGCATCGATGATCCCAAGGCATGGGACGACGCCACTCCCTGGACGACTGCGGACGAAGGCGGCATGCAGTCCAGCGGGGCAGGACACGTGTTCGATACGTCAAAGATCGCCGAGCGCACAGAACGCGATTTGCGTTCGCCCAAATTCGTCCCGGCTTTGGCTGATGAAACTTCCGGGTTACAGCGCGCCCAATATTCGGACCGCATCGTCCTCCTGGGCGGCAATGGCGAAGGCCACGGCGATTATCACACCGCCGATCATACGATCGCCAATCTCCAGAAGTATCACGACCGTCCCTTCTTCATCGCCTGCGGGTTTGTGAAACCACATAGTCCGCCCACCGCGCCGGAAAGTTTCTTTGACCGGTATGATCCGGACAAGATCAAGCTGACGCCGGATTTCGCAGCCTGGCCTACCGTGCCGCCGGGGTTTCCACGCGCGGCCATTCGTCCGCATAATGCCGATTTGTTTATCGGCCGCGGCGCCAGTGATGCTGAGGCGCGCGACGTCATTCGCGCCTACATCGCCTCCATTTCGTGGATGGACTGGAATGTTGGCCGTGTGCTGGCGGAATTGGATCGACTCGGCCTGCGGCAAAATACCGTCGTGGTCTTTCTTGCCGACCACGGCTATCAACTTGGTGAAAAGGGAAAATGGTCCAAGGCCGGGTCATTGTTTGAAATGGGTACGCGCGTCCCGTTGATCATTTCCGCGCCGGGAGTGGGAGGCAATGGCAAGGCGTGCATGCGCATCGTTCAGTCGCTCGATCTTTATCCGACGCTGGCGGAATTGTGCGGGTTGCCCAGGTCGAATGAACTCGAAGGCGAGAGCTTTGTTTCGCTGCTGGAGAATCCGGCGAGTGCGTGGGACAAGCCGGCTTTCAGTATCTGGAGCGAGGACGGCAAAACGATCCATGGCACAGCCGTCCGCACCGAGCGCTGGCGCTATGCGGAATACGGGAAGGACGGCGCAAACGGCGCCATGCTGCTGGACCCTCACAACGATCCGTTTGAACTAAAAAATTTAGCGAACGACGAAAAATATAAGTCTGTGTGCGCGGAGCTTTCGGGGTTGGCGGGGCGGTATGCGGCGGGGCCTGTTTGATTGCGGATTGGCCGAAATCCAGCCGTCCCTCCGGGATTGTGACCTGGCGACAAGCTGTCGCCACCCCTGCGGCGGATCGGACGAATCATGTTTTGCAAATGTGGCAAACCCTCTTGTCAGGTCCCCGTGAGGTGCGCTAAATTCCATCATGCCGTTGAAAGTTAATTTGCGCCATTTGGACGCGCACGAACTCCACCTGAAGGGTGAATTGCCGATTGCCGAATTGGATTTTGGCCTGATGGATGAGATGATGCTTACCAAAAAGCCGCTCCAGTACGATTTGCAAGTGGAAGGGCTCCCGCATGGGGTTTTGGTACAGGGTAAACTGGCGCTGCCCCTGCAATGCCAATGCGTTCGTTGTCTGAGGGCCTTTGAAAGAACGATAAAATTGGAAAATTGGACGCTGCATTTGCCCCTGGAAGGGGAAGATGCGGTGCCTGTGGATAACGATTGTGTGGACTTGACACCCTATGCACGGGAAGATATGCTGCTCGAATTTCCGCAGCATCCGCTGTGCGGACCGGATTGTCGGGGGCCAGGTGAAAACAGGCGTGAGAATGGCAAAAGCGGTCCGTCCACGTGGAATGAATTGGATAAATTGAGTTTTTAATTTGAGATTTTTATTGTTTTATGGGTGTTCCGAAACGAAAACCGTCGACCAGCCGGCAGCGCATGCGCCGGGCTTACAACAGCGTCCTGAAACTTCCGCAACTGAGCGTGTGCCCGCAATGTGCCGCGCCGTACGTCCCGCACCGGGTATGCCCGGCATGCGGTTTTTACAAAGGCCGCCAGGTTCTGACCATCAATGCTGGAGCATAAGCTCTAGCATCCCCGGCATAAACCCGGCAGACCGGGCCGTTGTAAACTCCGCAACTTCCGGGGTGCAATTCGCCTTATGAGAATCGCAGTCGACGTCATGGGCGGCGACCACGGTTGCGGTGTGGTTATTGCCGGCGTGAAGCTCGCGCTGGAGGCCAATAAGAAGATTTCCAGGCTTTACCTCGTGGGCGATCAGGCGGCCATCCATGCGGCCCTTCCCTCCCGGGGTTTTCGTGACCATCGCGTCCGGGTAGTCCATGCCAGCCAGGTGGTCGAGATGGACGACAAGCCCGCCATCGCCCTTCGCAAAAAAAAGGATTCATCCATCGCCCGCGCCGCCGATTTGGTCGCCGAAGGCAAGGCTGATGCTCTCGTCTCCCTGGGCAACACGGGCGGCATCTTCACCGCCGCCACATTCAGGGTGGGACGAATTACGGGCGTGGACCGCGGCTGTATTGCCACCGTTATTCCCCGACAGGGCAACGAATTTGTCCTGCTCGACGCCGGGGCCAACATCGAATGCGCGCCCGAGAACCTGGCGCAATTTGCGGTCATGGGAAATATCTATTCGCGCGAAGTGCTGGGCCGCAAAAATCCGCGCGTGGGCGTTTTGAGCATCGGGACGGAAGACACTAAAGGCAACGATTTGACCCTCAAGGCGTTCAAGCTCTGCAAAAAACTGGACCTGAATTTTATCGGCAACGTAGAGGGGCATGACTTGTTCAAAGACCACGTGGACGTGGTGGTGTGCGATGGTTTCGTGGGCAATGTGGTTTTGAAAACTTCTGAGAGCCTGGCGGTGGCGATGTTTTCGATGTTAAAGCGGGAGCTGATGAGCAACCCAAAGAGGCAGATTGGGGCGTATCTGGCCCGGGACGCCTTCCAGGCGATTCGCAAGCGCATGGACCCCGAGGTCTATGGCGGCGCGCCGATGCTGGGTTTCAACGGGATTGTCTTCAAGGCGCACGGCTCCGCGCGCGAGCGCGCCGTGGCGAGCGCGATTCGGGTAACGTCGGAGACGCTCCAACATCGCGTCAATGAAATGATCGCCCGGGAAATAGCCAGGGCAAACGAAAAAATTGATTCGCAATGATGACGCCAACCGTGTCAAATAACACGGTGACGTCAAAATTTAAGAACCCCCGAGCCAGCCACAATTTTCAAGGGCGCAGTTGTTCCATCGTCGGGGTTGGTTCCTATGTTCCTTCCAAAATCCTGACGAATCATGATTTGGAAAAAATCGTAGAAACCTCCGATGAATGGATCACCACGCGCACCGGAATCAAGGAGCGGCGGATGGCGGCGGATGACGAATGGACTTCTCATTTAGCGGCCAACGCAGCCGAAAAGGCCATGAAAATGGCGGGCATCACCGCTACGGAGATTGACCTCATCATCGTCGCTACCGTCACGCCGGACATGCCCTTCCCGGCTACGGCGTGTCTCGTCCAGAATAAGATTGGGGCGAAGCGGGCGGCAGCCTTTGACCTGGAGGCGGCCTGTTCAGGATTCATTTATGCGCTTGAAGTAGGGCAGCAGTTCATCATGTCGCGCACCTACAATACGGTTTTGGTGATTGGCGCCGAAAAGCTTTCCTCGATTATAGACTGGAAGGACCGCAACACCTGCGTGCTTTTTGGCGACGGCGCGGGAGCGGCCATTCTGCAAAACCGCGAGGATTCCCACGGTTTGCTGACCGCAGTGATGGGCGCGGACGGCGAAAAGGGAGATTTGCTTTACATGCCCGGCGGCGGCAGCCGTTGTCCGGCGACGAACAGTTCGGTGGACGCGCGCCTTCACTTTTTGCGGATGGACGGCAAGCAGGCGTTCAAGAACGCGGTGCAGGCGATGGAATCGGCGGCCCGGGAGGCATTGTCGCGATGCGAACTGGAAGTATCGGAAATCAAATGCATTATTCCGCACCAGGCCAACCGGCGGATCGTCGACGCGGTGGCGGAACGGCTGGGCGCCACTCCGGAGCAGATCTTTGTGAATCTGGACAAATACGGCAACACCTCGGCGGCCTCGGTGGCCATCGCGCTGGACGAGGCCGTGGCCTCCGGGCGACTGTCGCGTGGCGACTTGATATTATTGGTGGTATTTGGCGCGGGCCTGACCTGGGGCGCCGCGGTAATTGAGTGGTAAAAATTTGACGGTAGCTGGAATTGTGGTAGGATACTTTTATGAGTGCAAGAAAAGTCGGAAGTATAGGAACATTCCAACCTGTCACGCTGGAAGCGCGGCAAACGCGGCTCGAGCTTGCCACCGATTCAGTGGCGATTCACAAGAGCGGCATCGAATTTCGCAGTCCGTCACCCTTCAATCCCTGGACTGAAATGACAGTAAGTTTGGCCTCGCCGCGGGACGGCAAAGTGCATTGCACGGGCGTGGTGGTCAACTGTTCCGGCAACAAGCATATGGGTTACCGGGTATCGATGTTGTTCACCAGCCTTACCAAACAGGCCCAGGCGCAGCTCAAAATTCTGGCACGTTCGTCCGTGGGCGCGGGTTAAGAAATCTCTCTTTACAACTTCGGGGCTTCGTGCAACGATTTGCGCATGAAGTGGAAAAACTTATTGCTGGCTCTGCCAGCTCTCCTGATAACGGGTTGTGCCGGGACGTTTTCAAACCTGACACCCCTGCAACAGTCGCGAAACGCGAACAACTTGTATCCGGTTGAAGTTGCCTTTACTTCGCCCGAGACGGTGCTGCGCTGGAACTCCATTCATCCTTTTGTCCTGGTCAACGGCCAGCTTTATGATATGCACGCGACTCCGCTGGTGACCAACCGGTGGGAAGGTTTTGTGCCCGCGACGCCGGGCGATAGTGCTATCACTTACCGCTACAAATTCGATTACGAATATAACGGTTTCTCCTCGAAACCGGAACACAATAGCGCATTTTCGCCCCAGTATACGCTGCAGCTCACTGAGCCGCAGTGAGGGCGGCGAGGATAGAAGATGGGAGATGGGAGATGGCGGATAGACGCAGATCGGTCCTCTATTCTCGATCCTCTTTCTTCGCTGCGTCTAAACTTGTGAATCGTTCAATCAGGAAGCGGAGCTTTGGGGCGGGGCGATAGTCGGGTTCGTTTTATCCGCGTGAACGGACGACGCTTTTGCGGGCTCCTGCTTTGGGAAAAGCTTCATTTCCGTCTCGAGTTTGTGGACTCTTGCCGACAACTGGCCGTAGTTATCCAAAATCGCTTCAATTTTGCCGCCCTGCTCGTCGAGCCGGAATGAGGTGGCCATGACTTTGGTTTCAAGGGTCGCGGTTCTTTGCTCGAGCAAGGCCCTGCTTGCGGTAATTTGCGCGTCCAGGTTCGCCAGCCTCAGGTCGAACGGGGCGACCATGTTGCGGATTTCGTGGATTTGCTCGCGTATTTCTTCAAAGACTTGTGGCATTTGGATTCAATAATTGCTTTTTGCCCTCTGGATTTCAAATGGGCCAAAAAATTGGTTTTCCCGCCCCCACCCATTATTCCAAGCTAATTTTGACACTTTTAAATGTCAAATGTAATTCAAAGATTTTGCGGGAATCGAGCGCATCTTAGCGCTGTTCCTGGCAGGGACGGCGCGCTGCGCCGTCACCGCCCGCGTAGAGCGGGCGGAATCCCGCAATGCGGGACGGTCCCATGTCCGACCACATTCGTTGCGCCGCTAAACGCGGCGCGGACAGCGTAGCGCGCCGTCCCTACCACCACGGACGTAAGAACAATGTGTGGATACGCCCACGGTAATCACTTGTCATTGGTTGCCATCTCTTAGGTTCAGTTCCATGTAGATGACGTCCAGCCAGCGGCCGAATTTGAAGCCGGCCTGGTGGAGATGTGCGGCTTTCTTAAAATGAAATTTTGCGTGGATTGCGACACTGGCGGTTTGTTCACCGTCAATGCCGGCAATGATGACGCGATGGCCGAGATGCCGGCCCCGTGTGATTAAATCCTTCAACAGAAGCGAGCCGATTCCGCGACGATGATGTTCATGATGAACGTAGACTGAATTTTCAACCGTGTATCGGTACGCCGACCGCTCGCGAAACGGTGAAAGCGAACCCCATCCAACCACTTGACCGTTATCCAATGCGACTGTGACAGGATGTTTTTCTCCGTGATGGCGGAACCATTGCAGCCGGTCATCCATCGTGTCCGGTTGTTCCTGGTACGTGCACGTGGAATTGGGGACGTAATAGTTATAAATGTCGTTGATGGCGGCGAGGTCGGACTCCGTGGCTGTTCGGATCGTATAGTGCGTTTTCATTCTTCGAACCCTGGCTCTGACGCCACTATAATGGCGTAGCGGGCCATTTTTCGAGTGGGATAATGGAATATTTCAAATCTTTTTTGCAGGCAGAATGGGACCGACAGGACCCATGGGGCGCATCCACACATTGTTCTTACGTCGGTGGTGGTAGGGACGGCGCGCTGCGCCGTCACCGCCCGTAGAGCGGGCGGAGCATGCGCTGTACAACGTCCGACCCATTCGTTGCGCCGCTAAACGCGGCGCGGACAGCGCAGCGCGCCGTCCCTACCAAGAACAGTGTCAAGATGCGCCCGGATCCATGGACGGATGGATTCGGGAAACCGCGGGTCTCGCGGGAAGGATGAAAATGAGGGAAGGTCAGGCCTTCGACCTTAGCAAAATGGCTTTTTTATCCGAGCCGTCCACTTCCACGCTGTGGGTCTCGACGTCGGGATCGTCTTTCAAGGCCTGGTGAACGACACGCCGGTCGAAAGCGTTCATGGGTTCCAATTCGACTGCATCGCCCCAGCGACGGACTTTTTCGGCCGCTTCGTGCGCCCGCTTGACGAGGGCTTCGCGTGCCTGCGCCCGGTAACCGCCCACGTCCACCATGGCCTTGGGCGCGGCGGGGTCCTGTTGAAAAAGCAGGCGGTTGGTGATGTACTGCAAATCAGAGAGGGTCTGGCCCTGGCGACCGATCAAGCGGCCGGCGTCGTCGGTTTTGACATCGAGTAAAATGCCGTCATCCATGCTTTGTTCATCGACAGAACCTTCAAAGCCAAGGAGGGAGAGGATTTTTTCGAGCGTCTCTTTCGGTTGCGCGGGCATAATGGTCAATAGTATAGGATCAATGGGGCAAACAAAGCGTCATTTTTTCTTTTTTGGCTGCGGGGCCAAAGGAGACGGCGGAGGCGCAGCCGGGGCAGTTTTTATCAGGCGCGTCTGCAAAATGCCCATGGATGTGCTGACGGTCATGTAGAGGGCCATGCCGGCCGAATAATTGTAGAGGAACAACAGGAAAATCAACGGCATGTAGCGCATCATTTTCTGCTGGGACGGGTCCATGCCCGGGGAGGGTGGCTGCACGTGCGCCTGCCAGACCAGCACGCCGACCATGAGCAGGGGCAGCACGTTGAAAGGCAGGCCCTGTGGGGTGCTGAAAAACGGGATGAACGTCAGGCCGGGAATAATAAAAATCGTGTCGGGCTTGGTCAGGTCCGTTACCCAAAGGAAATGGGCGCCGCGCAATTCGATGGCGCTACGAATCATCGTGAAAAATCCGAGGAACACGGGCATTTGAATGAGCATCGGCAAGCAGCCGCTCATGGGGCTGACTTTATTTTCGCGCCAAAGCTCCATTTGTTTTTGGGTGAACTTTTGCGGATCGCTGCCGTATTTTTCCTTGAGCGCCTGAACCTGCGGCGCGAGCGCCTGCATCTTTTTCATCGAGCGCATGCTTTTCGCCGTGAAATGCCAGAAGCCGAGCCGCAACAAGACGGTCAGCAAGACGATGATCCAGCCGTAGCTGAGCGACTTTGGCAGAAGGTCGTGCAACGCATTCATCAGGAGCAGGAGCACCTTGGCGAAGAATGAGCCGATTCCAAAAAATCCGGCAAACCCAGTGCCGAAATTCATGACGAGGTCCGCGCGGTTTTGAAATTGGCCGGCGATTTTCTCCAGCGTTCTGAATTCCTTCGGCCCGGCGTACAAAGTGATTTGACGCAGGACCACCTGGTCCGCGACGAGCGTCTCAGCCGGGTAAACCAGGGCCGCCTGGACTCCGACCCAGGGCGTGCCGGTTTGGTTATTGGTTGCCGCCAAAGTGACTGGATCGGCAACGGCTTGCCAGGCGGGCTGATTGGTTTGCGGCATGGCCACCAGCGCGAAGAATTGGTTATAGGCGGCGGTCCAGAGAACGTTCCCGTTGCCTTCGCGATATTCCGTTTTTGGAGTTCGCGGAAAGACGCCCAAAAAGCTCGTGTTGGTGGCAAAATAGGTTCCGGAGCAGGTCTTAATGTCCGCGCCGTCATACCACATTACCCCGCCGTAGCTCATGAACGTGAGGTCATCCACGTCCATGGGTGTGGCCGTGCCGGCCACCCATTCCTGCGCCGGCAACGACAAAGGTTTACCCGAGTCGTTTTTGAAAGTGACGGTGACCCGCACAAGATAATTTGAGGTCAGCTCGAAATCCTTGGTGAGGACCAGGCCATTCGACAGCGATTTTTCGGCTTCGACGCCGTGAGCGGTTCGGGTGAGGGTGAAATCGCCGTCCCCAACCAGGGAAGGACCGCCGAGAATGGTCATGATGGGCAACGCAGATTCCTCGTTGAGTGTAGCCACGGCGTTGATCCCGGTTCCTTTTTTCCAGCGCGGCGAAATCGTTTCGGGAAATTCGAGCAGACCGACGGATTTTATGCCGCCACCGCGCGAAGTGAAGATGTAACGGACATCATTATTCGTGATGGTTAACAGGTGTTCCGGAACATTGGTGGAAGAGGGAATGGCCGCGGCGGTCTCGGTGGAAACAGGACTGGAACCCGGCGCCTGCGCCGTCGTGACGGGAGGGTTGGCCAACATCCGCTGCCTCGCCAGCTTCTCCGATTCTACCAGCCAGAAAGCCAGTAGAAGGAAACAAATCACTACAACAGAAATTCCGGTCTTATCCATTGGAAATCAACTGCGCCTCTCCTTCCTGTCTTTGGCCAGTAGCGACACCACCCGCAGGGACCGGGTCATGCCCGCACCCTCCCAGCGGATGACAACGGCAAATTCGCTTGAACGCCAGAACGCTTCCGGCCAAAGCGCCATGACGACTTATCGCCTCGGCGGCATATTGCGAACACGTGGGGGTAAAACGGCAACCGCTGCCGCCGCCGAATAAAAATATCTGCGCCGGGGAGAATACCAAGCGATAGAGTTGGATAAAGAAACGCAGAATAGCGGCAGTCGCACGATGTGGGACAACTTGCAGGTTTGGAAACCTGCGATACAGCAGACTTGGAAGTCTGCGGGACGGTTCGTCGTCGCGACGCGCCAACCCCGCCGTGGTGGCCGCGGCTGGAAATATGCTTTGGCTATGCCTCATTTCTTAAAAGTCCTGCGCGCCGCAAGGTTGTCAAAAAATCTTTTTCGACGTCAGCAAATTGTTTTCCCACGATGGAGTTGCGGGCGACCAAAATAATCTCAACCGGCTTTGCGAAATCGTGCTGGTGCAACCGGAAACTTTCGCGGAGCAGGCGCCGGGCGCGTGTGCGTTGCACGGCGCCGCCGATTTTCCGGCTGGTCACGACGCCCAATTTGGGGCCGGCCCCTTCGGGCAGGAAGTTCCAATTGGCCACGAGGCAACCCTGAGCAAGGCGTTCGCCTTGCTGGCGGATGCGAAGGAAGTCCCGGTTTTGTGTGACCCGGGAACCCCGGGGCAACCGCAAACGTCTGGGCGTTTGAGCGGTCATGGACGCGCCAATTAAACCGGCGTGAGGCGCTTGCGGCCCTGTCGGCGGCGATTGGCCAGGGTGGCACGGCCGCTTTTGCTGGAATTGCGGTTCAGAAACCCGTGCTGACGCTTGCGCCGGATCTTCGATGGTTGATATTGGCGTTTCATAAATCAAAAATAGCGCAAAAGCCTGCCAGATAAGAGGCGTGGTGTCAACAATGGGGAATTCCCAGCAGTGGTGCAGTTTGAAATTCAGTGTCCGAATACTTTTTTCACTATCCACGTAACAACGATCAAAACAATAACGCCAAAACAAAATTTTCCAAACCGCTCTGGTTTTTTCAATAACCAGATAAGAAAAATCACAAGAAGAACACCGAACGTTATGTCAGCAATCCTCTTCGGCATATAATCATTGGGGTCATTCGTTGCCGCAATAGCCGCCAACCCCGCAAAAAGTATTCGTGACATCAATGCCGGGAAGCAGAAAACAAGCCAGCAATGAATGCAAATGTGCCGGTTCACGCGATTGACCAACGCGCATTCCAAGAAGATTGAGAACCACCAAGCAGGCATCGCGCTCCATTACATGCACTACAATTTTGCGCGGATTCATCAGAGCCTGCGCGTTGCTCCGGCGATGGCGGCAGGGACGGTGGAGCGTGTTTGGAGCTTGGAAGAGATTGTGAAAATGGTAGGTTAAACTACATGAAATCGAGACAACTTGCCAACGTACTTATCAAATACTTGGGCTTTCGGTGTGTCTTTATGCTATTCCAAGCTGTGTTGCAGGGATTCTTATCGAAATAAAACAGGTAATGACTACAAGCGGAAGCGCTGAGGTGCTGCGCATTGGTTCGTATGCCATTGGCGCCGGGGTTCAGCTAATCGTCGGCGTAATTATTATTTCAATGAGCAAAACAGTGGCTGGCTGGATGTTCAAAAGCGACGAAGATTGAAAGTAGCTTGTTTTCGTTCTAGAAGTTTAAAACGTACCACTATTGAATTTCTGGTAGTGCCTTAAATTGAAAATTATCTCTTTTTTCTGAGACATCCAAGGATGGCCGAGACTATGCAAACGCCTCCTGAAATCGCGGCTAAAAATAGACATGCCATAAAGAGCGACGGCTCCCAATCCTCTGTCCAGTGGGAATTTATATTAATCACCAAAAGGCCGCCTGAAATAATGGCAAAGAAGGAAGTGGCAATCGCTGTCCATTCAAAGAGCCTACTCATTGTTTCCTCGCTTTCTTGATTTGATACGGCACGTCAACCATAGGCCACGCCAACCTTTACCGCACCTTGTGCATCAATTCGCGATAGCGACACAAGGTTAAATCGTTTCGTCGTTGGCTCCAAGGTGGTGTCAGAGGGCATTTTTGGACCTATGTATCCGCAATCGCTTTGCTCCACGGCCGACACCCGCACCAACAAGCATGGGTAACATCAAAGTAGCGTAGCAGAGCGCTTCCAGCCCCAATACTTCACATGGCCTGTAAAAGGAATGTATGCCCACCCAGAGCCACATTCTTGTCCAAAAAACTGAATATCCAAAAAAGACAAATCCAGCGACCGGGATCATCAGCAAAATTGGAAGCCGGCCAAAGATGCCAAATAACAGACCGATTCCCGTCAGAGCATAAAACCAATCGTAGTTAAACGGGATGTCCGGGTCGCACCAACCTGACACAATCGTAAATGGAAAAACTATCAGAGCGAGAACCGTAGCCTCCGCCCAGAGCTTCCAATTCTTTGAGTGTGGTGTCATTTTACTGACGATTTAAAATTGCTGTAGGAGGCAGAAAACGGCAAGTGCGAAATCAATTTCGCGATTCCCAGCCGGCCTCGAATATTATTCCGATCCCAAGAGAGCCGCCCGATAAAAGGTGCTTGTGGAATTGGTCGTGGGAATCAGGAAACTAATTGAATTGCTGGAAAGCAGGTTGGTGCTGACGGTTTGCCAGGTTTTCAGGTTCGTGGAGGATTGGAGTTCGTAGCTTTCTCCCTGTTGGCCATAGAGCCAGAGCAGCAATTGCCCGGGAGAATGGCTGATGCCCGCCTGCATCTGAATAGCCGGGACCGATGGCACCACAAATATCGTGATGCTTTGCGAGGGCAGGACCTGGCTCAAAATCCCGTTGGTGACGCCGGTATTGGCAAGCTGACTGATATTGCCGCCCGCCAATTGCCAAACCTGCGCTGTGCCTGTGATGGTCAAATTGGAAATGCTCAACGTAACCGGCGTGGCATTGGTGATGTCTTTATTGATGACCAGGACCGTCAAAGCTCCATCGCTGCTGCGCACGGCGGCAAAGGCATCAAGGTTGTCAGGATTCGGCACGGTGGATTGGACGCTCGTATCACCAAACGTGGATCGGTTGCCGTCATAATTGCGGTACATTTTCATGGCCAGATACGTGGGTGTGTTGCTGGCGGGGGTTGCCCAGCGTGTGGCCAAATCGAGACCACGGCTTCCGAAAATGCCGAGAATATCCGCCTGCGCGGTTGCGCCATTCATGTAGGCTTCGGCGCCCCAGTTATACTCGGTGACGCCGATTTTGGTTCCCGGATAATTGGTGGCCACCCAGGTCTTCATGAGCGGGATCAGGCCGATGACATTGTTGATCCAGCTGGGGTCAACGTAATTGGTGTCCCAGAAAACGCGGGTCGATTGGTTGCGGAGCAGTTCGGTGGTGGGATCAACGGCGTTGCCGCTGACATTGCCTTCCTGGGGATAACAGTGGACGGTAAAATAATCCAGAAGCCGTTTATGATTGGTTTGGTCGTACTGTTGGAACTGGCGCAGCAACCAGGGGCAATAATACCAGCCGCCATTCGCGGTTCGGTCGGGATAATCATTGGGATTATAATCGCCATGCTGGCCGAACCATTGCTGGTCATAACCGCTGTAGAGGTAGCCATTCCAACCCCATTCTTCCGGCCCCAGCACGAGCGCGTTGGGATCGTTGGATTTGACCATGCTGGCGTAGGTGACCATATCGGTCCAAATTTCATTCATGGTCGGACCAATGGGATGGATGTCCTGATGCGTTGAAAACCAAATGCTATGTTCGTTGTCCATGAAATAATAGCCGACGCCGCCGTTGGTCGATGCGCCCCATTGATTCGTCAGGTGTTGAACCAGGCCCTGTTCGAAATTGGCGTTGGTCGGGAAATTGGCATCGGTGGGGTCGTTCCAGGTAATGGGCTTGTCGTTATTGGTGCTGCTGATGCCGTTGCCGGCCGGCCGGTACGGGTCGGTTGAGGTTTGAGGGCCGTATTTATTGGTGGAATAACTGAATAAGATGCTGCGCCCGGAACCCAGGAAGGGCATCCAACCAATCATTGAGATGGTAATCATGGGCTGCGCGCCGCCGCCTTTGCTGTTGGCCACAAAGCTATCCACCGTGTTTCCCGGCGTGGTGCTGCTGGAATCGGGATAGCTTTCAAAATACCAGTCGGCGTCGAGGTTATGCGTGTTGATTTGCCAATTGTCGCGCGTTTCGTTGTTACCACCCATGCGGTTCATGGTGAAGTTCAAGTCCGTGAGCTGGTTCGAATTCGCGAAGGCGACGCCGTAAATTTGCGGGCTGATGGCATGGCGATTGGCGAGGGCGTCGATTTGCACGGTCACCCCGGTATTTGTTCCGGGGCTGGTTGTCGTATTGGTGGCGGATACCAGAGAGACGTCATCCATATAAAACGTCGCCTGCGTTTCCCCAACGGAATCCTGGATGACGAAGCCGGTGAAATTGGGTTGGCCGGCGGCTCCCAACTGGGAAAGCGGAACGCTATAGAGTTGCCAGCTGTTTGCAGGCAACGGCGCAAGGCTGACCCGGGGCCCGCTGGAGGAATTTTGAGAGCCATTCGCATCCAGTAATCCGTAAACCTGCAAATGTTGGCCACCGGCTGAACCGCCGTTCAGCCAAAAGTTAATGGACGAGTACGGCGTGGAATCCTGGTCTGAATGCCAAATTTGAATTCCTGCCCAGGCATTGGTAATGGTGACGCTGATGGAATCGCTGCCGGAATGGACGGGCGACGTATTGGCGTAATTGATTTCGGTCCAACCCCAATTTTGCCAGCCATTTTCCAGTGCGTCGTCGTAAATGATTTGGTCGGCGCACAACGCCAGTGGAAACAGGAAAATCGCTACGAGCGCGCCTACCCACGGGCCGACACCGAACAACATAAACCGCTGCTTTTGCATAGACTGTAGGGGTAATTTACAGAAGAATCCGTGCCAATGCATGTCGCGTAAAGTAGGGACGAGCAGGGGATTTGGGTAATGGATAAATGGATAAATGGATTGGTGGATTGGTGGATTGGTGGATTGGTGGATTGGTGGATTGGTGGATTGGTGGAGGCGCCGGGCTAAAGCCACGGTGTTAATGAATTTGCGAAATTCTGATTTGCGTCGTTTGTGTCATTCCCGCAAAAATGGTCCATGGCTTCCAACGCGTGCTTCTTAACCGCCATTTACACCTGCGCCCAGGTCCGGCGCAATAACCGGGGCACCGGCGCCAGTGATATCATCGACGTAACGGACGCTTCTTTGAGTGTAATTGTTTTCAGTGCGTCGCCGGATGAGGCTCAGAGACTTTTTGAGAATGCATTGTGCGAACAATCGCCTGAAGAAGGCAGGAAGGAAATTACCATCCGAAAGTTTTACGCGGCTCCCATTGTTGGTCAATTGTTGACCGAGTCGGGGAATTTGGCTCTGGCCTGGCCAAAAATTTTGGAGAATTCCGATGCGGTTTTGGAATCCACACCGGTGGATGATTTCGAGCAAGGTTATTGGGTGGACGTGGACAAGGTCGTTCCATCTCACAACGTCAGCCTCAGCGTTGGAACGATCGAGTCAAATGTGCCGGACGACGTTCGCTCGAGCCTGAACTGGTCGGGGAATAAACAATTCTTTTTCCTTCTCAAAGTTCTTCCGCTTCCGCCGCCCCCGTCTCCTCCAACGTATGAACAGGAAGTTGGCGATGTTGAAAATGAACTCTCGGGAGAACCCACTGCCGAGGACATCCAGGCATTGAATGCAATTTTGCCCGATACCGTAGCGGTAATCCAGGCGCGCAATTCTGTGGCCGCCGCCTGGCTATGGCGG
>DASXFM010000275.1:0-3475 GCA_036489615.1 Verrucomicrobiia bacterium
GCATTCTCGCGAGTTCACTTGACGGCAGGGGAAACGAAATCCATCACGCTCCAAATTCCGCGGGGCGAATTGGCGGTTTGGGGTGCTAATCAGGCGTGGGAGGTGGAGCCGGGAGAGTTTACCGCCAGCGTCGGAGGCAGCTCGGAGGCGGATTTATCGGCCAAATTCGTCATAAAATGACCAGGAGCTTTCTCAAATTCGAGGACTCCCCGATTTCGGGGATGTCCGATAGGTTGGTTATCTGTAATTAATTGATTGTGGCATAGTCGCAGGAAGTGCTTTTGCCAAGTTTAACAGGTAACCAGGCCTGCCCGGGTGGTTTAGGCCAGGTGGTATCGTATTTGAGGGAAAGAATAATAGAATGAAGAAAGGTCTGATTTTTGTTTTGTGGTTGGGCATCGTGACGTTCGCTTTGGCGACGCCGGACGCAGATATGTATTCCGTTCTCGATTTTGGGGCCAAAGCCGATGGGAAGACCGATGACACGGCGGCATTTCAAAAGGCGCTGGATGCGGCTTCGGAGGCGGGCGGCGGAGTCGTTTATGCCCCGGGCGGTAATTATTTTTTTGCGGGCCATCTTAATTTGCCCAAGGCGGTCACGCTCAAGGGGATTTGGGAATCGGTTCCGGCGCATAACGGTTACCGCGACCATGGCGCTTCCAAGCCCGTGGATGGCGGCACGACTTTTTTAATCACCGAAAACGAGGGCAAGGAAAACGGCGACCCATTTATCACACTGCACGATAACAGCACGCTCAAGGGCGTCGTTCTCTATTATCCGAACCAGATCTCTGACAATGAGCCGAAACCTTATCCCTGGGCGATCGCCATGCGCGGAAAAAATCCCGCCGTACTGGGCGTGGAACTGCTGAACCCTTACAACGGAATCGATGCCTCCGAGAACGAACGCCATCTGATTCGCGACGTGCAGGGCCAGCCGTTGCGGCGCGGTATTTTTGTGGATGAAATCTATGATATTGGACGCATTGAAGACGTTCATTTCAATCCGTGGTGGAGTTTGAAGCCGCGCCTTTTCCGCTGGCAACAGGAACACGGCGAAGCGTTTATTTTTGCGCGCACGGATTGGCAGTATGTGTTCAATACATTCTGCTACGGCTATAATATCGGCTATAAATTTGTTAAATCCGACACCGGCGAGTGCAATGGGAATTTTTTGGGCATCGGTGCGGATGATTGTTACACCGCGGTGGATGTGGAGGACAGCGCAGCGTTTGGCCTGCTGATTTCAAATGGTGAGTTCACTTCTTTTCATGGCCCCGACCCGACGATGGTTGCCGTGGGCACGGGCAATTCCGGCAGTGTGCGTTTTGAAAATTGCGCATTTTGGGGGCCTTGCAACCAGATCGCCAAAGTAAGCGGACGCGGGACAGTGGGCTTTGGTGATTGCACATTTGTGCAATGGGACCGGAATCGTGAAGGGCGCGCGGCCATCCAGGCGGATAGCGGAACGATTCTGGTGCGCGGTTGCGAGTTTCAGGAGGACAAAGCGCAGGTGGACGTGGAAGAAAACGTCCGCCGGGGAGTCATTTCTGATAATATTTTCACCGGCAAAACCCGCGTCACCAACCACAGTAGCCATCACATCGTCATCAGCAACAACGCCGACGATCAGTAAGCCGGGTTAAGCAGTACTTCAACCCGAGAGAATTTGTCGCTCCCGGATGCCTCGCTGACCGTTTGCACGGCATTGTTTCCTGGAATCAATGTTCCCAATGGAATCCAGTTGGCATCCGTCAGGTTGTTTTTGTATTCGGCTTGATAGTTGAAACCCATTTGAGTGGGGAACGAAATCATTACGCCGCCATATTGGGCCGAGACGGCGGGAGAAATGGGATTGGCCGAAATGCTCGCGGGAACCAAAGCGTAGAAGTTCACATTGTACCCGTCGTTTTGCGTGGTGACGCGTAAGGATTTATTTAAAACTATCCTATTAGAGAATTTTCTCCATCCCCACTTTTTGGGATTCCTTTCTATTGAAAAAAGTCGGGCTATTTCGAATCACGTTCCTATTAAAGATACCGCATCCCCACTTTCGGGGACTCGCGACATCGCGAGTAATACGTCGCGCTCCTGGTCGCATATTTTGCGTGCGGATTTGCCATGTTTTACAAGGGAAAACGGGTAGTTGTTGTGCTTATAGCGGCCCGATTTTTTGAGTCAAAATTGCGGCTAGAAACCTACTATCCCCGCTTTCGGGGATAGTTCTGCATAAAACGGCGTGATAATTTCATCATCGAAACAGCCACAAAAACCCATGAAAAAACACTATCCATTAACTCAGCAGATAAAACCCCTTGCGACAGTAGCAAGCCTGGCGGTCGCGCTCTTTGTCTCAAGCCATAGCGCGCTGGCGCAACCCGTCATTGCGAATACCTATCCGAACGGCTCGGCTCAATTTCAAGGGACCAATGAACTCACTTTTTCCGCCACCTCCCCGGCCGGAATCGCCAGCGTTTCGGTAACACTGACGCCGACGACACTGTTTGGCCTGCAAGGTTTTCCCCAGACCTTGACCAGCACGAGCGGCCTCACGGTTAGCGGTACGGCCAACGGCCAGACCGTCACCGCCCCGTTGACGACCAACGATCTCTACAGCGTGAAAATCGTAGTAACCGATGTGAATAGCGTCTCTACGACTAATAACCTCTCCTTTGATACCATTGCGCCGATTTATTATACATGGGAAGCGGTAGACTGGGATTATACCAGCGGTGGCGTTAGCGGGCAGTTCATCGACAATCCGCAGGTCAACCAGTATGCCGGCAAGGCTTCCACAGATGGCGCTGATTTCCATAGCACCAATCCCGGTTCGGGAAATTCCAATTACCGCCCACAAGGCCTGGAAACGGAAGGCCCCGCCGATGTTCCCCGTCCACAATATGTCGGCACGACCAACATCGACTATGATGTCGGCTTCAATAGCGGCGGCAACTGGGGGGATTACACCCGCCATTACCCTGCCGGCCGATATAATGTTTTGGTGCGCGCTTCCGATGGTAACGGACCTCAAAGTAACGCCGGCGATGTCTCGGTCGTTTCCGGCACGTCTTCCTTTAGCAACCCAGGGCCTTATTACTTCTCGGTGAAATCCACCGGCTGGAGCACCTATGCCTGGTATCCGCTGATCGACAGCAGTAACGTTCCGGCCGTGCTGACCATTCCGAACGATGGCACGGCCTCGACGTTGCGTATGACGATTGATGGCGGTAATTGCAACGAAAACTTTTTCATGTTAGTTCCCGTCAACACCAATGCGCCAGCCGCGGGTCAGGGTTATATCACCAACTCGTTCCCGGATGGCACATATCAATTTCAACAGACCAACAAGTTCAATTGCTCAGTGATCTCTCCGAATGGCGTTCAGTCGGTCGTCGTCGAAGTCGCCGGCAATAACCTGAGCGGAGGAAGCTATAATAAAACGTTGACGGCTTCCAGTGGTTTGACCATTACGGGA
>DASXFM010000313.1:0-18267 GCA_036489615.1 Verrucomicrobiia bacterium
CATGTATGTGGCCGATAACAATGATTCTTTACCCTTCAATCCCGATCAGTCGACGACCAACGCAGGCGCCCCGCCGTGGATCGCGGGCGTCATGGACTGGACCACCAGCCCGGACAATACCAACATAAATTATCTCGTGAACTCCGCGAGTTCAGGTTTGGCGGGCTACACGGGCCCCCAGCCATTGGTTTATCATTGCCCCTCCGACATGTATTTAAAGCCTGGCATCCAAACCGGCATCGGCTGGCCCTATCGCGTTCGCAGTGTGGCCATGGATGCGGCGGTGGGCGGCGGAAATTCCACGCAAGGCGGTCCAGGCTATAAACCCGCCGCGAGCCTGGCCGGGGAGTATTATCCGAATGGCATGTTCTATGCCTCGAAAATGAATCAATTGCGCAATCCAGGACCCAGCAGCAGTTGGGTCTATACCGATGAAAATCCCGATAGTATTGACGACGGCATTCTTTATATCAGTCCTACTTTCTCGAGCGGGGCCGGCGTGTTCACCGAATTGCCTTCCTGCCTGCACATGAACGCTGACGGCATTTCGTTCGCCGACGGTCACGCGGAAATCCACAAATGGATGGACGGCAGGACCTGCCACCAGGTGGATTTCCAATCAACCTCCGGTTCATCGATCCTGGTCATGCTTCCGGTTCCCAATCCGGATTTGGCCTGGATGGCGCAACACACTCCGAATTGGCCATAGGTCTCGGATTTGGCTTGTCTGAGAGAAACATGCCGGTACAGTGGCTTATCATCCATTTTACCATAGTCTGCCGCAACCTTTCAGTGCGTCGCGCCCGGCAAGAAGACAGAATTCCAGATGATTACTGTTTCCATAGTAGATGACGAGAAAGAGCTGTGCCAGTCGATCGCAACGTTTGTGAATGGAGCGCCCGGTTTTCGGTGCGTGAGCATGTATCACAGTGGCGAGGCGGCGCTGGAACATTTGCCGCAAGACCGGCCCGATGTGGTATTGATGGATATCAACATGGGGGGCATCAGTGGCATTGAATGCGCCGGGCGGCTGAAAGCGCTGATGCCGCAAATCCAGATCATGATGCTGACGGTCTATGAGGACACCGATCAAATCTTCAAGGCTTTGTCCGCCGGGGCCAGCGGCTATATGCTCAAGCGACTGACGCCGGGCAAACTGCTCGAAGCCATCCAGGACGTGCACGGCGGCGGCTCGCCCATGTCCAGTTCCATCGCCCGCAAAGTCGTCGGCTCGTTTCAACGCTCAAACCCGGTTGACGCCGAAAAAGTTTCTTTCACGTCCCGGGAACAAATGGTTTTGGATTGTTTCGCCAAAGGGATGACGTACAAGCAGGCCGCCGATCATTTGGCCATCAGCATTGACACCATCCGCACCTATGTCCGGCGCATTTACGAAAAGCTGCACGTTCAATCGGCCACGGAAGCGGTAGCCAAGTACATGCAACACCGGGAAAATTGAGGTTTCGCGAGTTTCTTTGACTTTTCGAACCGGTTAAATTGACCCTCAAAATGCACAAAACCAGTCAAAAGCCACCATTTTATTCGGTTTTGGGACATCCGGCGTGTGGTCGCTTCATGTGACTATCGCGAACTCCTTTTAATTGTTAAATTCGTTGAAATAGCACCTGACATCGCCAGTGGTTCATGTGTTCATTCTTAAAAAACAGCTAAAAACTATGAAAAACAGATTCAAGTTCACCCCAAAGACAGCCCTTATGCATCCATCAAAATGGGTCGCGACCACGCTTGCGCTCACGGCCAGCCTGGCGGTCGGCTCTTCCGCAATGGCACAGGATTATATAACCGGCCAACAATATCTTTCCAACATCACGCCCACCGCGCTTTATGCCGGCTGGAATCCCACGACCGGGTTTCCGCCGTCCACGGTGACCGATGTCACCAGCGGATCAAACCAGGGATTGGAAATCTTCTCCCTCGGATATGGCAGCCTTTATTATGCGATTCCGGCAAACCAGCAGGTCACGCTCAATCCGGCCGACGCTTTGGTTTCGCTTACTTTTACCATCAATGCGCCCGCCGGTTCGTTCTATGTAGGAGTTCCATTTTTGCTGGATGATAACAACGGGAATAGCACGGTTGGGTACGGTGGATATTCCACCTTCGGAAACGGCACCTGGACCGAAACCGCTCCTCTGTCGGCTGCCATGTTGACCGCGACCCAGGCGGGAGGCGAGATCGTCAACGGGCTTAATCTCGAATTCGACCCGGCTGGCAATCTTCCCAATGGTTCCGGGCCCTATGACATCACTTTCAACAGCATCAGTTTCCAACCGGTTCCCGAACCGGCCACACTGGCGCTGCTGGGCGTCGGCTTTGCGGGCCTGGTGGCCGCGCGTCGCCGTAAATAAGAATAGCTTGAGATGGCGCGAACGGCACAAGTGGCCGCCACCCGTTCGCGCCATTTCCATCGCCACTCCTTCAGTCGGACCGTGATTTGAAGCGTTTACCCCGTATTGAAAATATGAATATAAAGAGATTGTTCGCCGCTGCGATATTTGGTGTGTTCCCCTCCCTTGCCTTGTTTGCCCAAACCACGACCGTTCTCGAGAATTTTTCCGAATCCACGCCCGGAATGCCTCCCGGAATCACGACCAATGGCTTTTCACCGGGCAACTGTACATTTGACGGGGTGCGCGGATATTGCAACACCAACATCGCCTTGTTCACCGCTTATGGCGGACGTTCTCAATCGGGACAACTTACCATTTCCCAATACACCGCCACGGGACCGAATGACCCCTTTGTAACCGAAGGCACGAACTCCATGGCATTGACATTCCTTGCGCAGGGATTCGGCAATGATTTTCAGATGGTGCTCTCGGACACAAATTCGTATTTGGTCGAAAAGGCGGCGCAATCGGGGCAGATTGGCCGCTATATTCTGCGCTACGACGTCGTTTTTTCGAATCCCGGCCAATATCAATTTTTTAACCAGAATGTTTATGTCGGTTCAGACCAGGATTATCTTTCGATCGGTGGCGCGGTCCCCTTTGCCACGAACGCTTCGCTGGGAGTTTATTCGTGCGCGCTGGAATTGCCCGCGCTCGGACTTCCGCTGCCGAACACAGGGACCAACGTTCAGATGATCTTCGCGGACAATTTTTCGGTGACCAATGCCACGTTCACCAGTTGCACCATCTATATTGACAACGTCCGGCTGGTAGATACCTATGCGTCCACCTCGACGGTGCCGGCAATTTATCCTTTATTGTCATTCAAAAACGGGATCGGCGTCGCAACGAATCTATACCCCACCGTGACGAGCTATTATGGAAATCCCGTAACAGCGCGGGCCTCGCTTTTTCAATACGTGACTAACGGCCTTTACAACTCCGCTACTGATGGCATACCGAATGTCTGCACGACGAATTTCATATTGTTCTATCCCGCCTGGGTGCCTGCCACCAATCTCACCGATTTTGCCGTAACGGAAAGTGACGGCGCGGCTTTGGAGGTCAGCAATAACTGCGTCGCTCCCAATACGATGTATGGTGCTGATTTCGCGATTTCCTTTGCGGGCACCAGATTGGCCAAAATTATCAGTCAGAACCTGCCGCCGGCCGAATTGACGCATTATACGCTTCGCTGGGACACGACGACGCCTGAAGAGTGGACTTTCGCTGACGATTTCTACGCGAATTTTACATACGCCACCGGCTCGGCTTCGCTTCCGATGTGCCAGGGGCGGCGCGAGAATTTCGCCCAATGGGGCCTGCAACGCGCTACCTATTCCGTCACTTTAGATCAAATTGCCGCCTGGGGCGGCTCGCCCGTCAATGATGATCCGGCCATTATTTGTTTTTCCGATATCGAGGCAACAGGCGATCCCTTCGTCTACTATTACGACAACTTCGAGTTGATCGACACCGCGCCGGTCCAGCCAAAAATTACTTCTTCGGCGTACAATCCGACCACCCGCCAGTTCACACTTAGCTGGACCTCGGAAACGGGGGGAAGTTATACAGTGCAGTACTCGACGAATTTACTGTCCAACTTCTCCTCGTTGGTCACCGGTATCCCATCCGGTGGAACCACCACCTTGACAACGGTCACCTTGCCCGCCGGCAGCCACGGTTACGCGCGGATACTTGTGGAGTGACAGTATTCGTGTAATTGTGATAAAGGAGGAATTTAAATGAGGGGTGGCTTTCCATCCCTTCTGTTAATCTGTGGAATTGTTTTGTGATGAATTCAGGAAAGTTTGTTTCGGTCGCGCTGATTGTCCTCGCTTTTTTGGGCGCGCCCGGTCCCGGGCAAGCCGGTGCCAAGCCGGTCATGGCCCACTATATGCCATGGTTTGAATCCGACCCTTTTAGCGGATACTGGGGCTGGCACTGGACGATGAATTATTTCAACCCTAATACGCTCAACACCAACGGTTATCCGGAGATCGCTTCATGGTTTTATCCGCAGGCGGGACCGTACGATTCGGCTGATCCCAATGTGCTTGAATACCACGTCCTGCTCATGAAGCTGGCCGGCATTGATGGAGTGATCGCCGATTGGTACGGCACGGATAATTTCGACGATTATGCGCTGATAAATCAGCGGACGGCTGATATGTTTGCCTGGCTCCATAAAGCAGGGCTTCAATTTTGTCTTTGTTATGAGGATGCAACCATCCAAACGGAAATTAACGGGGGATACCTCACCGCCGCAAATGCCGTTTCCCACGCCCAGCAGACGATGCTCTATGCGCAAAGTAATTATTTCACTGCTCCGGGCTATCTCCATTGGAACGGTTTGCCGGTCCTGTTAAATTTTGGCCCGCAGTATTTTACCCAGAGCTCTCAATGGCTTTCCATTTTTTCCGTGCTCAATTCGACAAATGATCCCGCCTTCTTCACGGAGGACAATCGACTGCCGATCGCCCAGGGGGCCTTTGATTGGCCGCCCATGTGGACGAGCGCAACCAATAACGGCGTCGTCTCAGATGCGATGATGCAGAACTATCTGAACGGTTTCGAACAAAAAGCCCTTGCGTCCCCGGCATGGCCGGCGTTTATCAGCACGGCCTTTCCCCGTTTCCGTGACATCTATCAACAGGCGGGCGTCTCGGCCTCTTACGGCTATCTGGACGACCAAAACGGAAAAACACTGACCGAAAACCTGAGCCGCGCAATGACCAATGCTTCGGCGATTGTTCAAATCGCCACATGGAATGATTTCGGAGAAGGCACCGTCATCGAGCCAACCATCAACGGGGTCAGCGGCTGTGCTCTCATCAACACTAACGAGGCTACGACCGAATACGGATTTACGGACCTGGGCATTGTTCAGAACCTGCGCCGCCAGTTCCTGAACCCGCAGTTTGCTTACACAACCAATGATCTCACACTTCCCCTGCAGCTCTTTAACCTGCGTGAACGATTTGCCGGGACAAATGCGGTCGTTTCAGCCGAATTGAACCGCGTTTTTACGAATATCGTTTCCGGCAACTTGACTTTGGCCCGGCTCCAACTCAACGGCGTTCAATCCGGCGTCCCGGTCATCTATGGCCTTTCCCTTACCAACAACCGGCTTCAATTCTCCATCGGGGGATATATGTCAAAAAGCGGTTTTCAAATTGAAACTTCGTCGAATCTTCTAAAATGGCAAACCGTCAGTATGGTGCCGGCCACCACAAATCAGCCGATTTTTAGCACGTCCCTGGCGCCCGGCCCAACGCCATCCTTCTTTCGCATCCAGGAATAACGAGCGTCACGGACTCGCCGGCAATTTGATCGGTTTGTGTAATTCGATGGACTTCCGGGCCGCATCGAGAATTTCTGTCGTAATGAGATTTGCTTCCAGTGACGACGGGCCCGACGGTTTGACTTCACCTCGCACCATTGCGACCAGGCAGGAAATATCATCCGTTGACGTTCCCGGATCGGACTGACCCTGCAATTGAAGTTCGCTTTCCGGCGTGCCGGCGAGGCGAAATCGAAGCAGGTCCATTTTCGGCGCGAAGACGTATCCGGTGTTGCCGTAAATTTGCAGGCTCCGCTCCGAAAACGGCAGGTTCCATGAAGCCTGCACGATTCCTTCGGCGTTGGTATACGTCAGAAGAATAGTGGCTTCGTCTTCCACGCGCGCATAGATATCCGGCTTCAAATTCGCGGACTGGGCCAGCACGGTTTCCGGCCGCTGGCCGCCCATGAACCAGGTGATCAAGTCCGCGCCGTAGCAGCCAAAATCCGTAAGGGCCCCGCCTCCGCTCAATGCTGGGTCTGTTAACCATGCCAGAAATGCGTCGGAACAACCGGCATCCTTCGGGCCCTGATCTCCGGCGATCACTATGATTTTCCGGGGGTCGCCGATGGCGCGCTGGCTATGGACGATCGAATAGGCGGTGGCAATGCTCGGATACCAGGAAGTTTCATAATCGACCATGATTTGAATGCCGCTCTTTTTCACGGCAGCCGCCATCGCCCGCGCATCATACAAGTTTACCGCCAGCGGCTTTTCCAAAAGCACGTCAACTTTAGACGCCGCGCAGGCCTCGACAACCTTACGATGGTCGATGGTCCTGGTAAAAACAGCGGCAGCCTGGACGCTGGTTTTGGCAGCTAAACTGTCGAGGCTCGGATAGAATAAATTGGTGCTGAGGTTGAAAAGACGTGCGTATGAGGTGATCAGGGCCTGGTTTGATTCCACAATTCCAACCAGTTGAACGTCCGGGCGGGTGCGGGCGCGGGAAATAAAGTCGCCGACGGCGTCGTGATCCAGCCCAATGATCGCGAGGCGGACCGGAGATTTAAGGTCCTCCGCCAGGACCTGGTTAATCACAAAGCACAGCAGAACAATGCCAGCCAGCTTTTTCATCGAGACGATTATATGCAGGAAAGCCTACGTTTTTTGAGAGATCGTTTCAAATCAAAACGGGGAGTGGCTATTTTCGACGACGAGGATGACGACGACGATTATTTGTTGGATTGGTCCAGCCACGGCACCACAACCGGGAGCAGGTCGTTGAAATAATAAGTCAGCGCTTCGTGCGTGGCTCCGGGCACGATAACCAATGGGCTTCCGGGCGCGGCGAGGGCCTGGACTTCTTTCACTTCCGCAGGCGGCGCGATATCATCCTGGGCGCCGGCCACAAATAACGCTTTGACCGGCTTTCGGCGCAGCACAGTCGTGGTATCAAACTCGCTCGCCGGGATGTTGAGCAGGGACGGCAATTTTTTGAGGCCCGCCCTGACCATTCGCTTTGGCACCCAATCACAATATTGTTCACGGATGTTCAAGACGGCGTTGGAAAGACTGGCAAAAGGCGCGATGGCCACGACCGGGCCAATGCGCGGGTCCATTGACTTCATCCGCAAAGCCAGCACCGCGCCGTAGGATTCACCCATCAGGGAGATGGGCCGCACCAGTTCCTTGTCCCGCGCCAATTGCGCCAGTAACTGGTTCATGTCATTTGTTTCGCGGACGGTGAAATAGATTCGTTTACCCGTGGATTCGCCGTGACCCCGCAGGTCGACCAGTACACAACGCCAGCCGTCCTGCGCCAGGGGAAAAGCCCAGGGCAGCATTGAAAATTGCGCAACGCCGTAGCCATGCAGGAGCAGGACCGTGCCGCGGGGCGCTGTCGTCCAGGCGTTGGTCCGGCCCGGCACGGTAGCGTGGAAGTTGAATTGGTATTCCTTTTTGCCGTTGTCGAGCCAGTTCGTGGATGAAACCTTGAAGTCATAATTCCCCGGGTCGATGACGCGATAGCACAGGCGCGCCGGCGGAGGGCCAACGTCTACAAAGTGCGCGACATTATTCGTGAGCATCTTCAGATTGAACGCGAGCATGACCGGCGCTTCCGCTGAAAACCAGGAAGGATACCGGTTGGGCGCGCGCGCTATCGAATGCGCGACAAAACTCCCGCACCCGGCCGACTGCAAAGCCAGGACGACCAACAATAATAACTTCCAATGCTTCATTCGTATCAGGTCAGCATATCAAATGTCAGGCAGCCGTCGAAAACGATTTTTGAAAACGGACGGCACTCTCGCCAGGTGGCGTTGCCGATGCTGTCCCCGCCCCGCAAAAAAATGTTGGCCTTGCCCTCAAAAAAAACGCACAATCCGGCAGATTCCGCGGTTTGAAATATGAAAAATTTTGTATTCTGCGTTCTGACATTGACGGCTCTATCCTGCGCGGCGGACCCGCCTCCCCTCTTTTCTTTGGCTAATCCGATGCAAGGCACCGATTCGCAATACAGCTTTTCCCACGGCAATCAGTATCCCGCCATCGCGCTGCCATTTCCAATGAACGTCTGGGCGCCGTACACCGAGCCGCAAAACGATTCATTCTATTATCAGTACCAGCACAACACCATTTATGGCATCCGGCAGACGCACCAACCCAGTCCCTGGATCGGTGATTACGCCAATTTTTCATTCATGCCTGTTTCCGGACAACTGGCAGTGACCGAAAAGGAGCGCGTCTCGACGTTTCGTCACGAAGACGAAGTCGCCCAGCCAAGCTATTACAAAGTCCACATGGATCGATGGGACACTACGGCGGAAGTCACACCAACCCTGCGCGGCGCGCGCTTTCGATTCACCTATGATAAACCCGGCGATTCCTACGTCGTCCTGGACGTCTTCAAGAGTGACCATCTCTGCTCCATTAAAATCATTCCGTCTGAAAATAAAATCGTTGGCTATGCCAGCAACAGCCGGGGCGGAACGCCGGATAATTTTAAAAACTACTTCGTCATTCAATTTGACCAGCCCTTTACCGATTCCGGTTTCTGGAATGACCAGTCTGGCGCGCAGCAAAATCCGCTGAAGAGCGAAGCCACGACCACGGGCCGCCACATCGGCGCCTATTTCAAATTCCACACGCGCAACAAATGGTCCTTTTCAAAATTTGCCGTCATTCAGCGAAACGTCATCACCTGCAAGGTCGCTTCGTCTTTCATCAGCCCTGCGCAGGCGGAATTGAATCTCAAAAACGAAATCGGAATTGCGGATTTTGACACCATCCGCCATCGCGCCGAAACCACCTGGAATGATTATCTTGGCCGCGCGCAAATTGAAGGCGGCATGCACGACCAACTGCGGACGTTTTACACCTCGCTTTACCACGCGATCCTCTGGCCGCACCGTTTCTTTGAAACGAACGCCGATAATCAAGCGGTCTATTTCAGCCCCTACGACGGCAAAGTCCACCAGGGCTATCTCTACACGGACACCGGCTATTGGGACACCTTCCGCTCCGCCCATCCGCTTTACAATATTCTGTACCCCGAAATCAGCGCACAGATTATGCAGAGCATCATCAACGTCTATAACCAGAGCGGAAGTTTACCCGAATGGACCAGCCCGGGTTACCGGGTCTGCATGATCGGCAACCATGCTTTCTCGGTTTTGACGGACGCCTGGATGAAAGGGATCCGCGGCTTCGATGCTCATACAGCCGTTGCCGCGATGGTTCATGACGCCAATGCCAATGGCGTGGGTCGTGACGGCGCGGATTTTTATAATTCGATCGGCTACGTCCCCTACTCGAATGTCTCGGGCGAACAGAGCGTTCCCGAAGCCGGCTCGAAGACAATTGAATATTCCTACGACGATTTCTGCGCCGCGCTCATGGCCAAATCCATCGGCGACACAGCTGATTTTCAAACATTCTCCAAACACGCGACCAATTATAAAAATGTTTTTGACGCCAAAACCGGTTTCATGCGCGGACGCCGCATCAACGGCCAATGGGACGAACCGTTTCATCCAAATGAATGGGGCGGACCGTTCACCGAGGGCAGCTCATGGCAATGGACGTTCAACGCCATGCAAGATGAGCCGGGCTTCGCCCAATTGATGGGCGGCTGGCAGGCGTACGCGGACAAGCTCGACGCTTTGTTCGCCGCACCCCCCATCGCCACGCCCGGGACTTATGGAAAACCAATCCATGAAATGACAGAAATGACCGCCCTCAACATGGGCCAATACGCCGCCAATAACGAACCCGTAAATCATCTCATTTATCTCTATGACTACGCCGGCCAGCCGTGGAAGACCCAGGTTCGGGCGCGGCAAGCCATGACCTGGCTCTATGACGCCACTCCCGACGGCATTTCCGGCGATGACGACACGGGCCAGATGTCCGCGTGGTACGTGTTCAGCGCACTCGGGTTTTATCCGGTCTGCCCCGGCGACCCCATTTATTTCATCGGCAGCCCCTTGTTCGACAAAGCCATACTTCACCTGCAAAATGGAAAGACATTTACCATCACGGGGAACCATAACATGCCCCAGGAATATTATATTCAAAGCGGCTCGCTCAACCGCGCGCCCTTTGATCGGGTCTATCTTACTCACGACGAAATCATGAATGGCGGCGATCTGGACCTCCAAATGGGGTCCGCGCCAAATTACGACTGGGGCGTCGCGCCCGACAGCCGGCCGCCGTCTCCCCTTTCGCTACTCACGCAGTAACTGAGCGAAACATCAAACAACCATACACATAATATGAAACTGTTCCTGTCCCAGATCCGGAGACAAATCCATCCTCAATCCGTGGCCTCGGCATTTTTCCCTCAGGCCCTGATTGCCCTGGCGGCCACCGCACTCGCCGCGGGCTGCGCCAGCAATTCCGCCACGTCGAATCCGCCGGCTTCCGCTCCGCAGGCAGCGGCTGCCAATCCGCCGGCTGCCGAAGCCACCACTCAATCGAGTGTCACGCACGAACCTTTCGGGACAACCCTGGATGGCAAACCCGTGGAAATTTACACGCTCCAGAATGATAACGGCATGGTCGTCCGCATCATGACTTACGGCGGCATTATTCAATCCGTCAAAGTGCCGGACAAGAGCGGTCAGATGGGCGATGTCGCCCTGGGCTATGACACATTGGATGGCTACCTCACGAACAGCCCTTATTTCGGCGCGCTCATTGGCCGATACGGCAACCGCATCGCCAAAGGCCATTTCACCCTCGACGGCCAGGAATACACGATTTTCACAAACAATGTACCCAACACGCTCCATGGCGGCCGGATTGGATTCGATAAAAGGGTTTGGACTGTGGACAAAGCGGACCTCAACAAACATGGCCGCCCTGAGCTCGTGTTGAGCTATACCAGCCCGGACGGCGAAGAAGGCTATCCCGGGACCTTGAAAGTGACCGCCACCTACGTCCTGCTGACCAAAGAGAACACGCTCCGCCTCAGTTTCAAAGCCACGACTGATAAAGATACGGTCGTCAACCTGACTGGTCATTCGTACTTCAATTTGGCGGGTCAGGGCCAGGGCACCGTCCTCGACCAGGTCGTTTATATTGATGCCGATAAATACACGCCCGTGGACAGCACTCTCATTCCCACCGGCGAAATTGCTCCTGTCGAGGGAACGCCCTTTGATTTCCGCACACCCACGGCTATCGGCGCGCGCATCGGCAACGACAACGAACAATTGAAATTTGGCGGCGGCTACGACCACAACTTCGTCGTGAATCATCCCATGGACAAACTCGGTCTGGATGCCCGCGTGATGGACCCCAAGAGCGGACGCGTTTTTGAAATCTGGTCCACGTCGCCGGGCCTGCAGTTCTATTCCGGCAATTTCCTGGACGGCACCATTATCGGCAAAGGCGGCATGACTTATGTCCATCGCGGCGCGTTTGCCATGGAACCCCAGCATTATCCGGATTCACCGAATCAACCCAGCTTCCCCTCCACCGTGCTGCATCCGGGAGACACCTATCACAATACGATCGTCTATAAATTCAGCGTCGCGGGTGACAATCAGTAACCGAAGATAACGTCGAGATGTTGAAAGCGTTGGAGCGCGCGGCAGCGTTGCTTCAACGCTTTTCAGCACTCTTGACTTGCCGCCGTCAAGCCAATAGCCTGAATTAAATGGGAACCAGCTTCGAAGAACCTCTCGAGCGTTCAAAGGAATGTTGCATCGCGGTATCGTGTATATGAAAATATGGTTGTCTGTTCTGTGTCTCTTCACTTGTGCTTTCACGGCATTTTCGGCTGATCTTACTTCAGACCTGGTTTCACAGGGGATGGCGGCATTCAAACGGGAAGACTTCAACACAGCCATTGATTATTTCAGCCGGGCGATTCATCAGGACACAAACTACGTGGGAGCCTATTATTTCCGCGGGCTGTCCTATGTTCAAAAAAAGGATTATGACCATTCGATAGCGGATTTCAGCCAGGCCATATTGCTCAATACCAACAACGCAGACCCGTATTATTTCCGGGGCATGTGCTATATGAATCAGGGGAAGTATGACCGGTCTGTCCAGGACTTGAGCCAGGCGCTGCGGCTTAGGACAAACAGCACCGTCCTTTTGCTCAGGGCTTATGTCTATTTGCAAATGACGAATTTTAACCGGTCAATCGAGGATTATACCAAAGTCATTCAACTGAAACCGTCCAACGCCGTGGGCTACATCGGCCGGGCGCACGTTTATAATATCCAGGGCGTCTATGGACTGGCGGTCATGGATTGCGATTCCGCGCTGATGATCAATCCGTATTCAGCCACTGCCTTTCATGAACGCGCCGATGCCTTTGATGGCGAACGTGATTTTGGGGATGCCGTCACCGACTACGGCAGGGCGATCCGCCTGGACCCATCGGACCCGTCGGTCTGCGTCGCCCGGAGCATGGCATTTGCCGATGAAAACGACTTTTCGAACGCGGTTGCCAGTTGCGATGTTGCCATCTCAATCGACCCCGGATATTCCGAGGCGTATTGCAATCGCGGTTATTACTTGTCCAGGCTCGGCAAATATACCGCGGGTATTGCGGACTGCGAGAAAGCGCTCACCCTGGATACAAACTCCGTCTGGGCCTACAACAATCTCGCCTGGCTGCTTTCGATCATTCCCGACCCTAAATTGCGTGACGGAAAAAGAGCGGTGGAATACGCGAAGAAAGCCTGTGATCTCACTCATTGGAAGGAGCCAATTTTTATCGATACCCTCGCCGCGGCCTACGCTGAAACCGGTCATTATCGAAAGGCCGTGAAGCTCGAAAAAAGCATCATGGCCATTATGCCGCCCGAAGACAGGGACGAAGCGCAACGGGCGCTAAAGCTTTATCAGCATCATAAACCGTTTCGGGAGAGTGACGAACGTTGATTGTCAAAGCGTTAAAGCGTTGAAGCGGACTTCGGCCATCGGCTGAGTCATGTTCAATCAGGGCGCGGATCCTGCGCGGAGTTATGGTTTGTTGATTGCTAAAAATCGGTCCGCCGTCGCTCCGAAGCTACGGCGCGGCGGGTAAAATGGCGTTCGTTGCAAAAAATTCGTGTGTAGGGTGTGCATGAACTGCAACGAATGGAAAAGCGGGCCGCCACGGAACCAAAAAGATGCATTTTTATTGGCAAATTGAGAGCTTTTCTCAAATAAAGAGGACAATTGGGGCGCAACGAAAACGCGCTTTCGCTCAATCTTCGTTGCAGGTTTTTGCAACGAAAAACATTGAACCAGCTTTGGTCCGACTTCGGCGCGGCAGGCATCGAACGCTCAGCGTCCAACAAAAGCATGGAGCCACAACCCTCACATCAAATCCTTCAGTGGCGGCGGTCCGTGAAGTGCCAGTTCCCAATCCTCGTATGGCGGGTCAACTTTGAAGTTGCGATCACAATATGACCGGAGGTAGTCGGTTGCTCTTTTCTGTGCGTGCTGGGCATTGAGGACTTGGCCTTTCTCATCCAGTTCCAAAACGTTTGCAAAGATGGCAAAGACCTGTTCAATCGCGCTCGGTTCTTTACCGTATAGGTGAAGGTAATTAACCCCCTCAAGCATGTAATGTGTTCCGCTGGACATGAAATAGGCAAATGTTCTCAGTGCACCACTAAAGCTGTTGCTCAATTTCATAAGCGTTTTGTGATACAATACGATGCACTTCGAACACGATACGAGTTTTAAAAATGTGGTTAGTTACAGCGAGTTCTAGCCGATAGTGGCGAGTAGTTTATGCCCCCGTCTCGTTACTGGCAATTCCCCCGACAGTGGCTGTCCATCGCTTCAAGAAAATCAACATTTGCAATGGTTTTAACAACATAACCACAGATGGACATAGATGGTGTCTCCGGGCTCCGAACCTCCGGAAATTCGACGGTTTTGTTGCGCGGATCGGAAACGAGGCACGAGGGAAGAACTGAAACCGCAAACAGCACAGGGTGGACAGCATACAGGTGACCGCTGCCATGAAATGGGGATGGGAAGTCGCACAAGGCCGCTACGCCGCTACAGCGTTGAATATCAATCATTTAGCCCGCTACATTGGCCGCTACAAGCCGCTACAGAGGCGCTACATTTTCTCGAGTGAGCGAATTTTGGATTTGTGGATTGGCAGCACGAGGTCACGGCCAAGCGCCGAGGCACGGCACCAACGCCTTATGATTTCACTTAATGCCGGTGGACGATCCATTCGTTCCTGGAAAACTGATGCGATTTGAAAGCGGTGTCGCGCCAGGCTTGCCACCGCACTCCAAGACGCAAGCGCACACGGAGCATCTCAGGACAGCAGTCGCCCGAACTTACGCCGTCGCGACCAGCTCTGCCCCGGCTTTGGTTTCATCGTCCGTTTTATGGAATTTCACGCTGACAATTTTGCTGACGCCGTGTTCTTCCATGGTCACGCCGTAGAGTACGTCGGCCATGGCGATCGTGCGCTTATTGTGCGTGATGATGACAAATTGCGAATGGTCGATGAACCGTTTTAACAGTTTCACGAACCGATTAATGTTCGCTTCGTCCAGCGCAGCATCCAATTCGTCCAGCAGGCAGAACGGGCTGGGCTTGACCTGATAAATCGAAAACAACAGCGACACGGCTACCATGGTTTGCTCACCGCCGGACAGCAACGAGATGCTCTGCAACTGTTTGCCGGGAGGACGGGCCACGATGTCGATACCGCTTTCCAAGACGTCCTTTTCATCCACGAGCACGAGGTCCGCTTTGCCGCCGCCGAATACTTCCACGAACATTGCGCGGAAGTTTTCCCTGATTTTTTCAAAGGTCTCCAAAAACATCTGCCGCGTCTGCGTGTTAATGCGCGAGAGGACTTCCATCAATTGCGCCTTGGCAGACACCAGGTCGTCGTGCTGTTTCGTCAAGAACTGATGGCGTTGTTCGGTTTCCTCGTATTCTTCGATCGCCACGAGGTTCACCGGGCCGATTTCATCGAGGCGCTTCTGCAACGCCTCGATTTGCTGGCCGATGGCATTCCAATCCGTGGCCGCGCCGCTGGCGGTCATTTCTTCAGGGGTCAGCGTCTGGACTTTCGGCTGGCCCTCGTCCGCGAAGGTAATCGTGATACATTCGCTCCGGATGTCGTCGATCGACAGATGATACTTCTGCTGGATTTTTTCGCGCAGGTTTTGGACGGACATGTTTTTCTGCGCCAGCTCAATTTCGATCGAGCCGCGCTGATTTTGCACTTCCGTCAGGCGTCCGCGTTGCGACCGCAAATCTTCGTCACGGGATGAGATGTCCGATTCCTGATCGTTTTTCTGGCCTAATAATTCCGCGGCCAGCGCGTTGACCTGGTCGCGCTCATGGCTGAGCCGTTCAATTTGGCCACGTGAATCCTGGATCTCGGATTCCGCCTGTTCCTTGCGCGTGACGACACCGGAAATTTCGCCGCGTCGCTGGTCGACAACTTGCGTCAGTTCTCGAATACGCTGCGCGAGCGTTTCCTGCTGCCGCCGGAATGAAACCAGAAGCTGCTCTTCAGCCGCCAGAGCGACTTTGCTTTCCGTCAGCGCGGCCGTGGCCGCGTCGCGTTGCTGCCGAAGATCTTCCAGGCCGCCCGTGTGCGCGGCGACGGCATCCTGAGCCGACTGCTCGCGCACCTCAAGTTCCTGCAACTGCATCGACAGGGCATTTCGCTTTTCCATGCCTTCGTGCTCCTGCGCGGCAAGGCTCTGGACTTCAAAAACGACTGTCTCAACTTTTTGGCTTAACAGGCGGGCGGAGTTTTGCAGCGCATTGAACTCGCCTTCGCGCGTGGCGATGGCCACTTCCTGTTCGCGCAATTCCGTTTGCGCCTGCTGGAGGCCGGCCTGAAGTTCGGTTTGCTCGGCGAGCAACGCACCCCGCCGGCGGCTGGCCTCGGCCACGCGTTCCTGGAGCTCAGCCAACTGGTTTTGCAATTCCGCGATTTGATTCTTACGCCCGAGAATGGACGCCGGCGCGTTCGGGTTGCCGTGGCCATTTAAATAACCGCCGGTGTAAATGCCGTGACGGCTCAGCAAATCGCCGGTCAACGTCACGAAATCGCAACCCGCATGCCCGTTTTGGATTTGCGCCGTTGCCGTGGCCAAATCGGCCGCAATAAATGTCCGGCCCAACAGCGATTTCAAAAGCCTTTCAACCGACGGGTCCGCCTGCACGATGTTTAAGGCAGGAACAATTTGTCCCGGTTCCAAATTTCTTCCGGTTCCGTCGCCTGGTACGGGCGCCAGTTCACCGGCAAATAGAAGTTGTTTTTCGTCTGCCTGTTGCTGGATGGCCAGCGCGGCCACACTGGCGCGACCGGCTTTATTGGCGCTCAAATCAGCCAGAATCTCCTGGGCGGATTCGGGCTGTTCCGTCAAAACCAATTGCAGGTGATGTCCCAGCGCATTTTCCACAGCCACGACAAATTGTTCCGGAACGCGGATACGATCCGCGAGCGAACCGATAACCGAGCGTGATTGACGCAGGGCCGCAACGGCTCCGGCATCAAAGCCTTCCCGAGAATGTTCGAGTTGTTCGATGACGGTCAGGCGCGAACGCGTTTCCGCTTGCCGCTGCAACAGCTGGTCCTGTTCGTTGGACGAAGCCTGCAATTCATTCTGCAAATCGCGCAACCGATTTTGCCGTTGTTCCACAGTCCCACGCCGGGCCTGGACGCTCAGTTTTTCGACTTCCGCATTCACCGTCCACTCCTGCAAACGCGCATCCAGGCGGCCACGTTCTTCTTCGAGTTGAACTTTTTCGGCGGACAACTTTTCCAATCGGATGCTATTCCCCTGCTTTTGCAAATCCAGCGCGGTCATTTCATTGCGCACGCGGGTCAAATCCTGCGCGGCGGCAAATGCCGTCGATTGCGCGGCCCTCAACTCCTCCTGCAGACGTTTCAAATCATTTTCAACCTGTGCCAGTGCGGATTGCTTTTGGCCCAACGCCTCCTGGTGATTCGCCAAGGCAGTCTGGGAACCAGTCAGATTCTGTTCGACGTTTGCCAGTTCATCTTTTGCCGTGCTGCACCGTTCCTCAGCCTGCGCGATGTCCGCCAGGGCCTTGGAATTCTGTGATTCGAATTCGCGCAGGCGCTCGTCGTTAAAATGGATGCGGCTCTCGTGCCGTTCCATGCCGCTTTTCAACTCGAGGCCGCGTTGTTGCTGCGCGGAAACTTCGTGCTCCAACTCCATCAATCGTTCCCGCAATTGCCTGATCTCGTCTTCGCAGCGCAAAACATTCGCCGAGCCGGCTTCAATTTCCTCTCGCAAACGCGCGGCGGCGTCGGTTCTTTGGGATATCTCCGATTGCAACACGTCGAACTGGTGCCGCGCCAATTGCGTTTCCAGATGCTGCAACTCCATCGAAATCTGTTTGTAGCGACGCGCCTTGCCCGCCTGCCGTTGCAGCGAGCCGATCTGGCGTTTCACTTCGCGGATCAGGTCCGCCACGCGCACCAGATTTTGCTCGGTGTATTCCAGTTTGCGGAGGGACTCTTTCTTTTGGGCTTTGAATTTTGTGATGCCCGCCGCTTCTTCGAAAATGACCCGGCGATCATCCGGTTTGGCCGAAAGAATCTGCGCGATATGGCCCTGGGCCAAGATACTGTAGCTGGTCCGCCCCACCCCAGTGCCCATGAAAAGCTGCTGGATGTCTTTAAGCCGGCACGGAACCTTATTCAGAAAATATTCGCTGGAACCATCCCGGAAAATCCGGCGCGTCAGCGTCACCTCGTCATACGACACTTCCACCCCCGCGGCGCGCAAATATTCCTCCGCGACGCCACCCAGGGTAAGCGACACCTCCGCCATACCCATTGGTTTGCGCCCGTCCGTGCCGTTAAAGATGACGTCGGCCATTTCCCCGCCGCGCAGCGCCTTGGCTGATTGCTCGCCCAGAACCCACCTGACCGCGTCCGAAACGTTGGATTTGCCACAGCCGTTGGGCCCTACAATGGCTGTTACGCCCGGTTGAAAATTGAGCGCCGTCTTGTCCGCGAAGGATTTAAAGCCAAAAACCGTTAAATTTTTAAGATGCATGTCGTTTAACTGCGATTGCTTACAAGAGACAACCACA
>DASXFM010000396.1:0-14020 GCA_036489615.1 Verrucomicrobiia bacterium
TGTTCCATATTTCTGACAAACGTCGCCATATCGGTCGAGCGTCCGGGCTTGCCAGGCTCGTTGTTATGGCCGAATTGAATGAGATAATAGTCGCCCTTGAGCGCCAGCGCGTTCGTCCAGCGGCCTTCCCGCATGAAGCTCATGGAACTCCGTCCCCCGGCGGCCACGTTGATACACTCCACTTTATTCGTGTCCAGGAATTGTTTGAAACCCAATCCCCATCCCGTCCGGTCGTTAACCGTGGAATCACCAACCAACACGATGACGATCTTCTTGTTGGAAACTGTATCGGCGGTCATAGTGTTCTCCGCCAGGCCGCCTAAAGGCGGGACACCAAACAGGGAAACCAATATTATGAGCAGGAGCGCCTTTACAGGAGAGATGATTTTCATTCCGTGACGATTTGAATATCTGCGTTGGTCACCGACCATTGGTCGTTACCCATCGGCGTGATAATTTTTGAACCGATGAGTCTGACATTTTGCGCATCATAGATGCAAAACGGATTGTCCGCCGTGATGCAAACCTTTTGGAGGACCACGTTGCGGATGGGAATTTCCGGCAATCCCCAAATCAGGCTAGCCGAACCACCGTCCTGCACAGTAGCAGTGATATTGCTAAAAAGGATGTCACTGTAGATTGGCGTGCGATCCGTAATCGGGCGGGACGGGTAACTGGCCGCAACGGCGGGCTTCAGATCATATAAATGCCGATATTCCCGGTTCGTCGCCATGTAGGAGGAATAAATTAATATGGGACAAAGGACATTCGTCATGCGCAGGTTCAAATACTTCAGGTCTTGCACATGCCCGCCGCGGTCGCGATCGGACTTGATACGGATTCCTTGTTCCGTGTTGTTAAATGTGCAGTTAACGACGGTGATATTGGAAACGCCGCCGTACGTTCCGCTCCCAATCGAAACCCCATGGCCGTAACCGTACGTGCAATTGGTAATCAGAACGTCCGAAGTGTGTCCGCCACAGGTGAAATCGTCATCCCCCACGCTCACGTTGCAATCTTCGACCAGAATATTTTTGCCCGACACATCGCATGCGTCTGTATTGTGCCCCGGATTGACAGGGTCTGAGGAGGGATTGGCGCGAATCGTGACGCCGCGTACGGTTACGTCTGACGATCTGCCGCTGATGGCAATGTGAAACATCGGTGAGTTGGTCAAAGTCACATTTTCGACCAGGACCCGCGTGCACCCGAGAAGATGAATCATGATTGGCCGGCGCGCCCCGCGCTGGCGCGCGAATGGCCACCACGGAATCCCCTGGCCGTTGATCATACCTGAGCCACTGATGCTGACATCATGCAAGCCCGAACCGCTGATAAAACTTTCCGGGCTGACGGTTCCCCCAGGATACTTATCTATCGGCAGCATCACGAGGATTGCACCGTCGTCCAGGCGCAAGTTAATGTCGTTCCCCAAATGAATCGGACCGCACAGGAAAATTCCACGCGGCACCTCCACTGTGCCACCCCCGGCGGCGCCAGCCGCATCAATAGCGGTTTGAATGGCAGTGGTGTTGGTCGCAACGCCATCACCATCAGCCCCAAAGCTCGTAATATTAAAGTTGCCTGCCGGAATGACTGGCAGTTGCGGCGTTGCCAATGCCCGCGCAGGATGGCATGAGGCTGCCACAGCGATACCCGCAATGATAGAGAGCGCTCGATGTATTTTTAACATTGAAGAGTACTGAACCGGAAATAGTCCACGTCCACATAACCGTTGGGTCCGGTTCTTTTTCGGCTGATGCTGTATAGCCCGACTTTTGCGCCAATCCAAACGCCGTTTTCCGCCTGAAAAAGTTCCGGAACAGACATAAAACCGTTGAGAGTGGCGAAACTGAAAAAGGACAACCCGCCATTTTCCACGCTCGCCCGCAGCTTGATCATGGATGGCACATTTTCGTGGACAAATTTTTGCACGCCGTTGACGCGCAAGACCAGCCGGTTGCCCGAGTCAGTTTTCTGCACGGAAAAACTGGCGGATGATTTGCCCGCCACAATTAACCCGGCCTCCTCACCCGGTCGCTTCGGCGCGAAATTGAAGAACGTTTCAATCGTGAAACTTCGCGCGGGGAATTTCTGCAATAACAAATTGGGTTGCGCCGACAAATTTTCCCCGGGCATAAATTGCGGGTACAACCGGACCCATCCTTTGCGCCGTCCTAAAGAATACCAGGATTTTTTATGATTCGCATGCCACTGCCATTGCAACCCCAACTGAGACGAGTTGAATTCGTCCGACGTTTGTGGAATGAGCAGCGAACCATTCTCAACCGGCTTGGCGCCATGCGGGACCGGCTCTCCGATCCCATTCCCGTTTTGCGCGCCCATGAGCGGCCATTGGTCCCGCCACAAAACCGGCTGCAGATGGCTAACCCGCCCGTAAATACCGGCGTCCTGGAAATGCATAAACCACCAGTCTCCGTCTGCCGTGTCCAGCAATGCGCCCTGGTGGGGGCCGTTGACGGGAGTGCTGCCCTGGGCAAGGACAATCTTATCCTCATAAGGACCGTAAACATCACGCGAACGCAGCACGACCTGCCAGCCGTTTTCCACCCCGCCGGCAGGCGCCAGGATGTAATACCATCCGTCCTTTTTCAAAAATTTGGGGCCTTCGATAGTCGGATGCTTCTCCGGTTCGTGAAAAGCAATTTGCCCCTGCCCCAACAATCTTGAGCCGTCCGGCGCCATCGGCCGCACGCGCAGGATATGCTTCATTCCCGCGCGCGAATGCGCGTAGGCGTGAACCAGATAAGCACGGCCATCGTCATCCCAAAGCGGACACGGATCAATCAGCCCTTTGCCGCGTTGGAGCAGGTGCGGCTTTGACCATTTCCCCGAGGGATCGCCGGCGGTAATGACATAAATGCCTTCATCAGGCATCGCAAAAAAAATCCAGAACTTCCCGGCGTGAAAACGAAGAGCCGGCGCCCAAACTCCGCATCCGGGCTGCACCTGCGCATATCGCGGATGTGGCAGGCTTTTCAACGCGTGGCCAATGATTCGCCAGTTTACCAGGTCTTTGGAGTGAAGGATCGGCAGGCCAGGCGTGCAATTAAAACTGGACGCCGTCAGGTAAAAATCGTCGCCGACACGGATAACATCCGGGTCGGAATAATCGGCATAAATGACCGGGTTCCGGTAAGTGCCGTCCCCGCAATCGGGATGCCACGGGAACGGGGCCGATTCGGCCGCCGTTGCCGGGAGTTGAGTTGAAGCCACGGTCTGCATAAGAAATCAATCAATCATCGCGGGTTTGATCTTTGGAACCCCGAGCTGGAAAATCACCCATGCAAGAACATACGCGCTGCCGCACATTAGCATGATATTTTTATAGGAACCGTCACCCTGCAGGACGTGGCCCACTAAATAAAAAAATCCCATCGACACTATGGAAGCCAGGGTCCCGCCAAAGCCCACCACCGACGCCACCGCCTGTTTTGGGAAAATATCCGCGACGACGGAATACATCGTGGCCGACCAACCCTGGTGCGAGGCGGCGGCCAATGCAAAAAAAGCGGCGGCCAGCCAAATACTCCCAACACGCGGCGCAAAAATCACCGGCAATGTACAACATGCAAATAGAAGCGTCGAACCCTTGCGTGACCAGTTCAGCGACCATCCACATTTCAATAGCCACGCCGACAGGCTTCCCCCGCCGATGCTGCCGAGCGCCGTGACAGCGTAAATGGCCACCAGCGGCGGCCCGAAGTGCTTAAGGTCCAGGTGAAACCTCCTGTTAAAAAAGTCCGGCAGCCAAAACCCATAAAACCACCACACCGGCCCCACCAGGACGCAGGTTCCGTAATAGGCCCATGCCTGGGGATATCGCAATAAAGCCAGCCAGGAGATTTTTTTTGCCGCGGTAGGCGCCACGCCGGCCTGAATATGGGCGAGTTCTTCTCGTCCGACATGCGTGGATTTTTCCGGCGAGTTATAGAATCCGAGCCAGAACAGCAACCAGACAAGGTCGGCGCATGCCAGAGTGATAAATGCGGCCTGCCAGCCGCCAAAAATCCCGACAATCAACGGCACAATCACCGGCGCAAAAATCGCCCCCATATTCGAGCCAGTATTGAAAACTCCCGTCGCGACCGAACGTTCCCTGGGCGGGAACCATTCCGCAACTACCCGAATGGCGGTCGGATAATTCCCCGATTCGCCCAGGCCCAGCGCAAAGCGCGCCGCCGAAAAACCGGGAACCGTGCGGCAAAACGCGTGGGACATCGCCGCGCCACTCCACAGTAACACGGAAAAAGCATAGGCGCTTTTGGTGCCTATCCAATTGATAATCGGTCCGAAAAGAACCTGGCCGACGGCATAAGCCGCCTGAAAAAAAATGGCCATTCGGCTATAATCGGTTTCGGTCCAGGAATATTTTTGCGACAGGAAAGGTTTTAACAACCCAAGTACTTGCCGATCCATGTAATTTACCGTGCATGCAAAAAAGAGGAGCGCGCAAATGACCCAACGAAATTTTCCGTACCTTTTCACAATACCTGTGCTATTTTGCGCATTCTGTTCCTGAGAAGTTGGGGACTGTGAATTGGCGTAACCGCCAATATCGGGATCGTGGCTTTGTTTATCTAAATTCATTAGCCCGTTAAATACGCACAGAATCTCTATCGGCCTTAAAAGTAACTTTTAACTGGAAACTATCGACTGGAACGCGAATTGTCCATTTTCAGCAGCATTAAATTACTGCAAAGCACATTGAAAATTAGGACTTGCTCCAAAAAGGTCCCCGTTTTTCGTATTTGATCCGGTATCAAACCTGGAAGGATCGGCCTTCAAAAAACATGCCTGAAATAAATCAGCGCAGGAATTTCATAGTCTTTCGCCGAGAGTTATAGCAAATTCCATTTGCGAGTCGGCTATTGTTCAATCTCATAAAGCCCGCATAACCATGAATAAAGTGAATAGTCTGCACTGGCTCCGAAAATACATCTCTTCCCTGGCCATCACGCTGATAGCATTGCACGTCATCAACGGCTCTGCAAAGGGAAGCGACTTTGATGTGGCTCCTCCGCTTATTCCTGAGACCAGCGTGAATCTGACGAACTTCGCCGCGGTCGGCGATGGAGTCACGTTGAATACCGAGGCCTTTGAGAAAGCGATCTCCGCTCTTTCTGCCCAGGGCGGCGGCGAACTCGTAGTCCCGCCAGGCTTTTGGCTGACCGGCCCGATTCAATTGCGGAGTAATATCAACCTGCATTTGGAACGGGGCGCCCTTGTCCAATTCTCCCGCGATTTTCATCTTTATCCGCTCGTCGTCATAGACATGAAGGGCGAGAAGCAAGTGGATTCAACCTCTCCAATTTCAGGTATCGGTCTCGAAAACGTGGCGATCACTGGCGAAGGTATCTTTGATGGAGGTGGCGATGCCTGGCGCCCGATGAAGAAAGATAAGCGTCCTGATCCAGACTGGAATGCCCTGGTCTCTTCCGGCGGCACTGTCGATTCGCGAGGCACGACCTGGTGGCCGGAAAAAGATGCGATGGAAGGCGGCAGACTCGTCGCCATGCTTCAGAAAACCAATTGCCTCGACCCGGAAGAGTATGAGCCGGCCCACCAATATCTGCGTCCCAAGATGATTCATTTGGTCGGCTGTCACAAAGTATTGCTGGAAGGCGTCACCTTTCAAAACCCGCCGAATTGGACGGTCAATCCGGCGTTCTGCGAAGACGTGACGATTCGGAATATCAGCATCCACAATTCATACGCTGCGCAGAACAGCGATGCCCTGGATGTCGAGTCATGCCGGCGCGTCATTGTCCGCGATTGCACCATAGACGCAGGGGATGATGGAATTTGCCTAAAGTCGGGTAAAGACGCGGCAGGCCGGCGCATCGGCATTCCGGACGAGGATATCTTGATCGAGGGATGCACCGTGTACCATGCCCATGGCGGCTTTGTCATCGGCAGTGAAATGTCAGGTGGCATGAATAACATTCACCTGGACAACTGCACATTTATCGGCACCGACAATGGACTTCGCTTTAAAAGCGCGCGCGGTCGTGGCGGCGTGGTCGAGAACATATTCATCTCGAACGTCCGCATGGAAAATATTCTCGAAAACGCAATTGGCTTCGAAATGTTTTATGAGAAGTCAGGCGTCCGAAATGGAAGCGATGCCAATCTGCCGGCGGTCGACGCAGGCACGCCGCAATTTCGTGATATCCGCATCGAAAATCTCGTCTGTCGCGGCGCGCATAAGGCCATGCTTTTGGAAGGACTGCCGGAAATGCCGATCCGGAATTTTGTCCTCAAAAATATCAGCATCAGCGCGCAACACGGCGCTTCAGTCATTGATGCCAACGCCGTCCGCTTTGAAAATGTTCATATTGACCAGGCTGCCGGAGAGAAACTAAACCAAACACGGGTGAAGAATTCATCTCTCGAGTTGGCGCCTTAAATTTCCCGGCCTTTCCTTTGAATTTATTCCGGCTGGTTAATCCATTGCGCAAGCTGTAATGGCCGATTCCTCCACCTCCATCCGGGGTAGAATAACTCCCTCCATTCGCCTTCCAGTAATTGCCGCAGCTGTTACTGCGCGTCGCCACAGAGCTTAAGTAAAAGCGGGGCAGCCGCAGAAAATTCATGGTTGTTCGCCTAAACTCGGTTGAACCCTTTTTAGCCGGTATGATAAATTTATAAAATCAAATACCATATGTACACGACTCGTAAACGTCTCCTGTCCGGCGGTCGTACCGCAACTTCAAGGAACAGCCTGACCAGGTGTGGAACGAATGCATTCACTTTGGTAGAGCTGTTGGTCGTGATCGCTATCATCGCAATTTTGGGGGCAATCCTTCTGCCGGTGCTTCATTCGGCACAAATCAGGGCCCAAACCGCGGGATGCATGAATAACATGAAACAGTTACAGTTAGCCGAAGCGGTATATTCCAGTGACAACAACGGATATCTTGCCTGGAACTGCGATGACGGAGGCGGGTCGCCCCCCGCGGGCCAAACTAACGCAAGGCCGGCCTGGGTAGCCGGGAGCCTGAGCATGGGCAATGCTTCAGACAATACCAACACGGCGGAGCTGATCGGCCCTCAGTTTTACTCGGCCGGTTCTATTGGAGACTATACTAAAAGGCCCGGCCTCTATCATTGTCCGGTAGATCTTACAATTGGTCTGGGACAATCCCAACTCCGGGACCGGTCCTATTCGATGAACGGATATGTCGCGCCCGCGACCTCCTCAACAATGAGCGGCCTCAGTTACGGCATGACGACGATTGGTTGCGAGTATTATCACAGAGACACCGATTTCAAATTGCTCAAACCCTGCAATTGTTTCGTTTTCGATGAGGAAGATTATACCAGCCTGAACGACGGCTTTTTCTGGGCTCCGCAACCGGGCTCCACCCCTGCCCAGATTACGGTTTATGATTTCCCTCAATGGGCGCATGGCGGGGCGAACAACGTGTTTTCTTTTGCCGATGGCCATGTTGAACTTCATCATTGGCTGACGGGTTTGTTTAATTCCAGCAATGTTGGCAACCGTCCCACAGTGAACCAGGGCACACCGAATTGGCCTGACGCATACTGGCTGTTTTACCATGCCACGGCGAAAGAGCCTAAAAATTGATTTTAAACCATAATTGATTCGTAGTGGATAGCGCAGCTCAAAACCAAACCATAAATAGACCTAACATCCCATGAATGACAAAACTTATCGCGTTATTTCCATGGCGCCATCATCGATCAAACGTGTTTTTGTGAGCGCTCTCCTGGCACTGGCGGTGCCTCTGGTAGCGGCAGCGCAGCAAACGGTTTTTTTCGACACGTTCGGATCCAGCACCACCAACGGCGTCAGCACGCCCGGCGGCACACCCACTGCCAGTTCGACCAGCTACGACATCGGTTCGGCCAAGACTGCGACGGGATCATTCATCCAGCCCGGGAATTTCGAATTGATCACGACACATTCCACTTCGGGGAGCAGTGAGGCGCAGGCCGTTTTCACAAAATTCCCGGTGACCCTCCAAGCCACCAACGATTTTATTGAACTGGACTATACCTTCATCGACACCACCGACATGCTGAATGGCGACAGCGGAAATGGTGTCGGTCTATATTGCGGATTATACAATTCCGGCGGAGTTCCGCCTGCGAGCGGAGCCGTGCTGGAGAATGGCGGATTTAACAACGCCGTATTCACCTATGACACAGGCGGCGTACAAAACTGGCTGGGCTACTATGCGCAAATGCAAAACAGCTTCAATGGCTATTCTGACTGGACGGTTGGTTCCAGGCCGGCCCAGACGACGCTTAACGACAATGACCAACAGGTGCTCTATAATTTCCCAACTGGAGGTTCCACCCACAATAGCGCGCAGCCGCCAACATTGCCTTTCCCGAACCTGACCGTCGGGGGGACATACACCGCCCAATTGAGGATCACCTATGTCAGGGGCGGATTGACGGTTTCAAATGCCATGTATGTGGGTTCCACAGTTGGAGGAACCATTGTGTATACGAACATGGGATTATTCACCGGCACAACCATTATAACCACCAATTTCGATTCACTGGCCATCGGATATCGGGAGTCAATCCCGAACACGGATCCCTCCCTGGCAACGAATCAAATCACCAGTATTACGGTTATCGCCGGCCTGGCTGCCCAGGCCGGACCCTACTTCACTATGACTTCCAGCGGCAACGGTTGCGGCGGCGCAACCCTGGGGTTGAATGGATCGGTCACGACCAACGTGTACTTGCTTTACAATAGCGGGACAAACACCGGCCAGGCCATCGCAGGCACCGGCTCGTCGATTAGTTTTGGCGCCGTAACGGCAAGCGGCTTTTACACAATTATCGCCAGCAACGTAGACACCGCGAGCGAAGGGCCGATGTACGGAAATCAATCCATCTACGTGGGAACTCCCTATTTCTCATCTGAACCCGTGTCTGTCCTTTGCGTGACCAATATTCCCGCCACTTTCTCAGTGGTTGGCATCGGACCTTCGTTGACCTATCAATGGTACTTAAATGGAGTCGCTCTGGCCAACGGCGGCGACGTTTCGGGCGCGCAGACAACGAACCTGACGATTAATCCCACGCAAGCCGGTGACGTGGGCGCGTATTATTGCGTGGCACAGGACCCTTGCGGCGATATTTTCACCAGCGCTCCCAATGCGACTCTGGCTTTGATTCCGCCGCACCAATTGGTTTGGCAAGGCGGATCGGACGGCAATTGGGACTTTTCAGAAGCGAATTTTGTGAACCTCTCCGACACCGCCGAATATTTCACAAACGGTGACGACGTTACTTTTGATAACAGCTCCGGCGACACCACCGTCGATGTGACCAATAACGTGACCTCGACAGTTATTACGGTGAATTCATCGCAGGGATATACGATTAATGGCACCGGCAAAATCACGGGATTCAGCCGAATGCTGATTGGCGGTTCGGGCAGCGTAACCATCGGCAATTTGAATGACTATACCGGCGGCACCACGGTCAGCAATGGAGCGACTTTGACCCTGGGAACTGGCTCCGGCAGCAGCGGCACGGTTGCCGGAATTGTGAATCTCGCCCCGAATGCGACACTAAATTATAATTATAATAACGTCGCCGCCAATGGCTCAGACCAGATCAACAATGGGTTTGCCGGCAGCGGCTCGGTTTATGCCAATGATATCAACGGCGCTACCATCCTCTCTCCCCTGACTGCCGTCAGCAGTAATTTCAACGGCACAATCTACGTCCAGAACTTTACCTCCCTCCATGCCAATGGCGGGAATGTGGGCGATCCGTTTGGCTATGGAAGCTCGATCTATATGACAAACAACACTCCCGGCAATCCGGGCTCCCAGTTATGGCTCGATAATTCCTCGCTGGCCTACAACATGAATATCTATATCTGCGGCCTCGGGTCGGTGAACGGAGGAAGCCAGGGCGCTTCCCCTTACTGCGGCGCCTTGCGTGTTTACGACTGCGTCGTCAATGGTCCGATTTATTTGACGGGCGATGCTCGAATCGGTGGAAGCATTAATGGCGCGACCATCCAAAGCGTCATCTCCGGCCCTTACCAACTTGAAATTTATGGAAATACCAATTCGTATGTCCTGGTATTGGGCCCAACCAACGGCTCGCCGCAAAATTATGCTTCCACACTCATCAGTTCGGGCGCAATTAGCTGCGCCAATACCAACGCCGTCAGCGCAGGCTTGTTGACTGAGGACGGCGCAGGCGACTTCCAACTCAATGGCAATAATATTGCCGTCGCAGACCTCACAAGCATCAATTCGGGAAATCAGGAGTGGATTCTCGGCCCGACCGTCCGAAACAACAATACGACCAATGCCGCTGTATTAACAGTCGGTGGTGATAACAACAGCGAGGAATATGACGGCACCTTCCTTGACGGCGCAGCGGCCTCTCTCGGACTGACCAAGGTGGGCAGCGGCACATTGACGCTCACGGCCATCAGCACCAATTCAGGACCGGTTACTGTTACTGGCGGAAGTATCGCATTGACTTCCGGCGGCCCGGCGAACACTACTGGAGCCTTCACCAAAGCTTCTCTGATCGCTGTCGGCAGCGGCGCCAGCTTCAACGTCAGCGGCAGATCGGATGACACTTTGACTCTCAACGCAAACCAGAAACTCGCGGGCAAGGGAACCGTAACCGGCAACGTCGTCCTCAACTCAGGCGCAACGCTTAACCCCGGATTGCCAACCGGCGCCCTGACCGTGTCGGGCTCAGTGACCATGAATACCGGCAGCCGGTATTTGGCCAATCTTGTCCACAACGGCTCACCGAATTGCAGTCAGCCCCCCATTTCGAGCGCGATTACCTACACGGGCACATTGCAGGTGACGAATGTTGGCTCGGGCCTGCAGGCCGGCGACACCTTCCAATTGTTCTCGGGAGCCAACACATCATTCAGCTCGATCATTCTTCAAACCAATGACGTGGTCAACAACTTGAAGTACACGTGGAACAATAACATCGCCAACAACGGACAAATCTCCGTGGCAACGGTATCCTACCTGGTGAATCCGAATCCGACGAACATCGTCTTTAGCCTGACCGCGACCAACCACGTTATCCTGTCATGGCCTGCGGATCACATTGGCTGGACGCTGCAAGTGCAAACCAACAGCGTCAGCAAGGGAATATCAACAAACTGGGTGACCGTGACCAATTCGACAGCGGTAGACGCGATTACGAACACAATCAATCCGACCAATGGAACTGTGTTCTATCGCATGTTTTTTACCGCGCCTTAATTGAACATTGGCAATTCTGAAAGATATGATGATTGCGTTACGGAGTGGTCGAACCCGCTCCGTAACAGTTTTCCCGGCCAATCAACCAATCACTAAGCCGCGAAAAGGAGTCGGTTATGTCAAATAAAGGTCTGGCAAATTTTCATACGGTAAAATTGCGAAAGCGGGCCATGGGCTATGTTAAAAACGCGGGACTATGCGGCGCCTGCCGGTTTTTTGAGTGGCTCGAAGTGGGCGCTAAAAACAGGTGCAAATTAGGCGGTTTCGCCAGCGCATCGCGGAATGGCTGCAAATTTTACCAGGACGAATGAATGAATTCGTCAAGTCCTTCCGGGTGTTTCGCGCTTTGAAATATCAGTCCCGATGCTGCCGCCTTCTGATTCTCTCTGTTTTTCTGCTGACCGCCCTCTGCTCAACAGGCCAAAATATATCCGTTGTTTTGCGCACCGCTGGCAGCGCCCCGGCCGCCACTATTATCAATCCTCCCACTGGAGTGAGCAACAGCGCCGCAGCGCCGTTCGCCGGAACGGCCTGGAACGCTATCGGTGAAAGTTCCAAAATTCCGAGCGGAACCGCGCCGGGCACTTACACATTGTATGCAGGGCTTCCATTGGTAAACAGCGCCGATAACTCGATCGCTCAAACATTGTCGGTCGACTACGTGGTGCTTAGCTCAACGTTAACCTCGGAACCCGCCGGCAGTTCAGGTGAGAATACCCTGCAACCGGGAGGCGTCATGGAAAATGCATGGCGAAATTATGACAATGGCGCCGGCAGCTATTTCATTTTTGTCGTTTCAAATCTTCCCGCTTCCACGGCCTACGGCGTTTACTATTATGGCGCCACAACCGGCAGCGGCCAATTTGCGACCGTTATATTGCCGACCGCGAACATCTTGTCCGATAGCCCTTCCACTTCTTCCACGACCAATACCACTCCCAACAGCAATGGAAGTTTTGGAAGCTTATGGACCGTTTCTGGCGGCACAACCAATCTCATGCCGCAGGGCACAACCTGGAATACGATCTATGGCCAATCCGACGCCACAGGCGTTTTCCGGCTGGAGTTCAAAGGCACCGGCAGCGCGGCGTATTTAAATGGATTTCAAATCACGCCGCTGTCCGCGCCCGCTATCACCGGGCTAACGAATCAAACCGTCGTCCAGGGCAACTCCGCGACGTTGTCCGCCACAAACAGCGGTTTGCCCACTGCCAGTTTGCAATGGCACTCAAATAACGTCGCTCTGCCCGGGCAAACCAACGCCGCGCTGACACTGAACAATGTTCAATACGTCCAGAACGGAACGGTTTATTCACTTATCGCAACCAACATTATCGGCGCGACTACAAATAATCTTACCCTTTCAGTCGTCGTGACGCCGGCCATCAGCGGTTTGAACAACCAGGCGGACAGCGTCGGCAGCAGCGTGACAATAGAAGCGAACGTCTCCGGTGTTCCTGCCCCTTCACTTCAGTGGCAGTTCAAAGGTGCTGCATTGTCTGATGGCCCCACAGGGGACGGTTCAACCATCTCCGGTAGTGGAAGCGATGCTTTAAATATCCTCAATGCGCAGGCGTCCGATTCGGGAACCTATTCGCTCGTGGCCAGCAACTCAGCCGGCCTCGTAACAGGCAGCATGGTTCTGACCATTTCATCCAGCAACGTTCCTCCCGATATTACCGGCCCGGCGAATCAGACCGTAGTCCAGGACAGCAATACGACCTTCACCGCCTCGGTCAGTGGCCTGCCTTTGCCCACTTTGCAATGGTATGTACAGGGAATCACGATTCCGACCGCTACCAATTCGTCGCTGACCGTTTCCAATGTTCTCTATTCGCAAAACGGATCTGTCTATTCACTGGTCGCCAGCAATCAGGCCGGCTCCAAAACCAATAGCGCGACGCTCTTTGTGCAAGTACCGCCCGCAATTACCCAACAGCCCACAAATCTCGTCGTCACGAATACACAAACCGCGACTTTCGTCGTTTCAGCCGGTGGTGTCCCTGCCCCGTCTTATCAGTGGTATTTTAATGGCACGCCGATTCCCGGGGCGGTTGCATCCAATTATGTAATCGCCAGCGTATCCCCTACGAACATGGGTAATTATTCTGCTCTCATTGCCAATTCGGTCGGCTCGATCACCAGCGCCGTCGCGACGTTGACGGTCAATTCGACAATGTCGATCGTCACACTGGGCCCGGCAAATAGCGCGACGGGTATCTGCTACGATACACCACTGTATATCACGTTTAGCACTCCGCCGGTATTAACGACACCGGGCATAGGAAAAATTCGGATTTACAACGCGAACAATCCTTCGACGCCGGTGGACATTCTGGACATGAGTCAGAATGTGACATTGGAAACGCCGTTTGCGGTTAACGTGCAACAACGCGCCATCGCCGGTGATACATTCTACAGTTACCCTGTCATCGTTACCGGCAATACCGCTGCAATTTATCCGCACTTGGATCTGGTCACCTCGAACCAGACCTACTACGTGACGATCGACAGCACCGTTTTTACTGATACGAACGGCGCCTATTTCACCGGTATTTCGTCGACGAACGTGTGGTCTTTCGAAACCAAGACGGGCGGCCCGGCTAACCGGACCAATATGATTGTCTCGCAGGACAACTCCGGCGACTTCGTGACCATCCAGGGAGCCATTGATTCAGTTCCTGCCAACAATACGACCCCCACCCTGATCAATATTCACAACGGCACCTATACCGAAATCGTCGAAGCGCACG
>DASXFM010000472.1:0-6094 GCA_036489615.1 Verrucomicrobiia bacterium
GCACCTGACGTATCAGAGTCAGAAGTCACTGAATCATTTCGATTGCTTTCCCTCGATGCACTGGTGCGGATGAAGCTTACCTCATTCCGCGACAAAGATCGCGTGCATCTCCGCGATTTGATCGACGTTGGCCTCGTGGATGGAGGATGGCTGGAAAAAATTCCGGAATCCTTGCGACCGCGCTTACGCCAGATTCTGGAAAATCCCGAGGGCTGATCCCGTTCTCCAACGCTATTTTGCCCGCGCTGGACTTCGTAGTGGAATTTTGATTCTTTTTCCAAAGGAATTGCCGCCTCTGTTTGTCTAACTGATTAAAATGGCGCTCATGGCTCCGCCGGACGACGAACCAATCTGGATTCAGAAAAGCCTCGCCGGCGATACGGGGGCTTTTGCAGCGCTTGTAAAACATTATCAAAAGATGGTGCTGGCATTGGCATTTCGCATGACCGGTTCGCTGCCGGACGCTGAGGATCTGGCGCAGGAGACGTTTATGCGCGCGTTCCGGCAGATAAACTCATTCCGGGCGGAAGCGAAATTTTCAACATGGCTCTGCCAAATTGCCGTTAATTTGAGCCTGAACTGGCGGGCGCGGGAAGGGCGGCGCGGTCAGGTGCATTCCACGTGGGCGGCAAACGCCATTACGGATACGCCCGGCGAATTTCCCGATGAATTGTCGAAGCGCGTCCAAAGCGCGCTGGACAAGCTCCCCGCCAAACAACGCGCGGCGATTGTCCTGACGGTGTATGAAAATCACAGCCATGCCGAAGCCGCCAAAGTGTTAAATTGCACGGAAGCGACCGTGTCATGGCGCGTCTTTGCCGCCCGGCAAAAACTTAAACGTTTGCTCAAAGGGGTTGCTGCATGAACAAATCCGAACTCGATTTAATTTTAAAAAAGGCACGAATACCGCAGCCGCCGGAGGAATTTTGGGAAGACTTCCCGGAACAGGTGACGCGTCAGCTCGATCGTCCATCGAGACCCGAACGGCTCACGCGAAAGAACTTGTTCCCGCGCTTTGCCTGGGCCGTTGCGATGGCTGTGTGCATTGCCATGGCTTTTGTGGCTGGCCACTGGCGTGGACGAACGGAAGCAACCGCGCAACCTCAGGATGTTTTGGCCAATGCGAAGCTGGTGCAGCAAACGCTGGCCATGTTTCCTAATCAAGTCCGCGCCATCGTTGAAGACAAAACCGGTTTGCACCTGGTCCTGTCCGATGGCGGTTCGGTTGCGTCGTCGTCGCCGATCTATGTCCATCTTTGCGACGGAAAAAACTGTTCATCGCTGGTGACCTTTAGCGGGCAGGAAATCCAGATTGCAGGGCAAAAGATGACTGTGCTGGCCAATACGCGCGGTGGCATTATTCTGATGGGAGACAATTTCGTCTGGGCAAGCGACGAAGAGACCGCTTCGATTCGAGGCTTGAAGATTGAGGCCAAAAATCTTGGTTCTGAGGCTTTGTAACCCGGTCATGAAATCCATTTGGGCAACGCTCGTGTGTTTATGGATGGCTGTGCCGTTGTTTGCACAAACCAATCAGCCGGTGCGACTGGCCTTGATAGCGGAATCGGGTGATGCGGCGGCGGCCGTTGACTTGCTAACCGCCCAACTATCTGGCGACAAGCGATTTCAACTTCTGGAACGAGATGAAATTGAGAAAGTTTACCATGAGCAGGGATTGTCTGAGGTCAACCGCAATGATTTGCAAGCGGGCAGAATTTTGGGCGCGGATGGACTGATATTGCTCAATATCGTAACACCCGTGCAACCTGCTTTCTCCGGGCCTTCCAAGGTAACTCGACAACAAATGAGCGTCCGTCTTATTGCTGTCAAACCAGGGATCGTTTTGATGGACGGAAGTTTATCCTGGCCCCCGCGCGACACGGCTGAATGGTCCGAATCGGCTGCCGCTTATCTCGGTTCGTTTCTGCCGAAAATTTCTGTGTCTGTTGCGGATGCCATTCCTATTTCCGTGGTGAATCTGCGGGCTTCCGTCCAGTCCGGCGAAGCAGCGCAAGCGGAACATCAGCTGAAGATGCTGGCGATCCAGCGCTTAAGCCAGGAACCACGACTCTTCGTTTTGGAGAGACAAAAGATGCAGTTATTAACAGGGGAAACGGAGTTGAAAGCCGATGCATCCGCATTTTGGAATGGCAGTTACCTTCTGGAAGGTGTCATCGACCAAAATGGATATTCACGCGACACGATCACGATCGATGGGCGATTGACGCCGCCTCGGGGAGCGCAACCGCTCCTATTCAAAGTTAGCGGAAGCCGTACCAACCTACCGGAAGTCATCAATGCGTTGGCTGTGCGAGTGACTGAGTTGTTAAACATTCATTCGAGCGTAACGGCCTGGAGCGCCGCCGGCGAGGCATCCCGATATCTTGACGAGGCCAGTTGGGCGCTTAAATGGCAGATGTATCCGGAGGCGCAAGCCGCGTCAGAATCCGCATGGGCCCTGGGAAAACACGATTTGGCCTGCGCATTGGTTCGCGTACGGAGTTATGTCGCCGGGATTCCAAAAGTCGAGGCCGCCAACGTTCAGCACTTTGACAGCAGGCAAAGCTATCTCAATGGACAACGGGACCCGCAGTACGTCCCCATCAATGCCCCGCCCAATCCCGAGAACCTTGACTGCGCATTATATGCGCTGGGGGCTTATGATGAATTCTCCCGGAATTCGCCGGACACAAAACCGGAGGTTCTTTCCCGCCCGCACTGGAACGACTGGCACGATTCGGATTGGTACCAATTAGGCGTGGATTCGCTTATCGCGGCATCAGGAGTCCTACAACAGTATTGGTTCCATCCACAATCACGGCCGTCGGTTGACGACAAACTAGCGGATTTACGCGCCGTGACGCGTTCGGTGGCGCGGTATATTTCCGACTCGCCATCGGTTCATGACGGATATTTCGTCGGCGATCGCATCGCAAACCGGGACGAGCTGAGCCATACGATGCAGGACGGTACGAATATCTTCAGTTGCGAAGTGAATTGGGGCTGTTTTTGGCAGGAAAGCCCGGAGGACACCATTTCCCTTTATCGCGAGCTGATGAGCAGTCCGGTTTTTTGCTACATACACGGCGATTTTTGGACTAGAAATCCGCTGCAGCCGCGCCTCGTCGCATGGAATGCCGAAGATCAAAAGAACATTCCCGCGATTTGGCAAAGCTTTGTCCAGGAGTTGAACAACTCAACAAACGTCCTGTTGCAGATGGAGGCGAAAGCGTTGATGAAGGTGGACGCGACGGATAACGAAGAAGCGAAAACGGCTGACGCGGCCTGGTGGAATATTGTCCGGTCCCATCGTGATGAACTTGTGGGAAACAACGTCGAGCTGTTCTATCTGGGGTGGGGCTTTGCGGATAACCCTGAAACCGAGGCGATGGACGAGGATTATTGGCAAAAGACAATTCCGGCCCGGCAAACGGCGTCTGTTTTTGAACAACAAAAGCAATTCCTGGCTGATTTTACTCCGTACAATTTTTTGAAGTTCACGAAGCTCTTCCAATCACAAAATTTCACCGTGGGGCAGGCGGCCGAATTGAAACCGTTACTCGCGGCTTACCAATCCAATATGGTTGCCGGGCTATCCGGACAAAAATTGTTCTTTGCCAAAAGTGATGCGCAGTTTACTGGACTATTTCTTGGAAAACCGCTTGATCAAATTCTGCAACCGCCGTCACCGTCGGCAGTCGGTGCCGCGCAAAATCCTTCTTCCGGGACAGGGTTGGGTCAGGCAAGGCAGGTTCGGCCAGTCGCCGCGACACCACTCACGGCGCCAGAAACGGTTCCTGCCCACATTCTTCGCGTCACTCGTTTTATTAAAATTCCACCTGATTCCATCCAATCAAACGATATCTCCGGCAACCAAATTTTTGCCCAGCGCTGGACCGATGGCAAACTCCTCTTCGGCGTCGCTTATGCTACGGAGGTTTATACATTCGACACCAACGGCAGTTGGACATCCAACTCAGAACTTTCACGGGCGGCAATCGCGATCTTTGACCCCGTAGGACGACAATGGAACATGGTTAAGTGTCCGGAAAGCCATGAGGGCGGCGTGCTCGCCATAACGATGCAAGATCTCAGCGACCGTTTTATTTTATTCCAAAATCATTTGTATTCCTCGATGGATGGCGCCGTCAAAGAATATGATTTTGCCCGGCAGCAGTGGCGCCAAATTCTGGCAAACGACGGCAATAGTTTGTTTTCCGTTGCCAGCCATCTTTACACCGCCGGCCCTGATGCCATTCTCGAATTATCGGATGACGGCAGCACTCGCGTCCTGGCGAGCACTCGTCGCTGGCCGGCGGTTACCGCGCTGGACTCGCTGGCGACACTCGCCGTCTCGCCGAATTTCCCGCGTCCGCAACTATTTGAGGGGCCGGGGCAATCGCTATGCGTCAGCATTGGAAATAAAATTCATCGGTGGGACGGTAAGGATTGGCACGAGATCCTAAGCATGAGTATTTCAAAGCCACCCGAAATTTTTGATGATGCGGTCATATTCCGGTCGATTTCCAGGTACAGCTCTGACGACCCCTCCTGTTTATGGATTTGGGACAAAGGGCCGTCTGAACCAAAATTATGTTTGTCTGACAAGGCCAAGCCGCATCCGGGCATTACTACTTCACCCGACCACCGCCGGCAAACGCAACCGATGCATCCACAATGGGAATCGTTGCCGCCGGATTATCTGACAAGGTCCGCCGCGACCGTTTACAAATCGAATCTGTATCTGTTTGTTGACCACGCCGGGGTTGCGAATTCTGGTTCCCGCTGGTTGGCGGTGGCGAAGAATGGTTATCATGCCAAACTCGTTTTTCTCGCTAATGATTCCACGAGACCGGTTGCTGTGCCGTTACAGTTCGATACGACACGGGGTCAACCTCCCCTCGGCGTTCTGGGCCAAAAGATCGCTCCTTGGCTCGTATATAATTCATCAGCCCTGGACACGACCCTCCACTTTTCCGGCGACGCGCTGTACCTGGGCGAGCGAAATACCCCGGGCGTCTGGGCGATTCCGATTTCTGAACTTGACGCAGCCATTGCAGTTCAAAAAGAGGCGGCAGCCGATCCTGCTCAACAATCATTTATATCAAAGGATTCGACGCCTTGATTTGTCCAACTAAGTAAATGATGTTCTTAAATACATCGGGCCTGACGGTAATGCTCTGTTGCTGGCTGAGCATAGCGGGCGCACAGGTGGGAATCGTTTCCAACTCCGTGCCTGAAAGTGTTTTCTGCGGCCGAGCCCGGCCCATTTCGCTCACTTTTCAGAATACGGGAAGCGAAAGCTTTGACGGCCAAATTCGCGCGCGGATTTGGCAGACGAGTTCTGCTACGGCGGCGTCCACTGACGAGAGCGCGTGGAAAAGGTTGCAAGTATTGCCCGGCCAAACGGTCCTTGAATCGGCGCAGTTGAATTTTCCGCCGGTCAATGCGGAGACGCTCTTTCTCGTTCAATGGATTGCTGATTCGAATCGGTTTCTCGGCGCCACGAGCGTTTTGGTGTATCCGACAAACCTGTTCCAAACCTTGCAGACGTCTCTCGATAGAAACAATTTAGGCGTATTTGATCCGGGGAACCAACTTGAGCCGTTGCTGAAGGAGGAGGGAATATCATTCACCGATTTGGGCGCAATGAAACTGGACGATTTTTCCGGCAGGCTGGCAATTATCGGGCCGTTTCAATCGAAGGCGCAAGTGCCCCGGGGAATCGAAGACAGTATTAAAGCGATGGCACGAAGAAATGTTGCCGTGGTTTGGGTTCAACCTCCCGAGCCACCGGGCCGCGCCGATCGCGTCGGATGGGAACGGAAAAAGTTCGAGCCGTCTTTCTATTGTGTGCAGAAGAAACAAACCGCCGTGGTCGTCGCGCAACCGGACCTGCTTGCCAACCTTGCCGGGAATCCGCAATCGCAGATTGCGCTGATTTATTTCTGTCACCTGGCGCTTGACCCGCAACCAATGACACTGCCGGGCGCGTCTTCGGAAGACGCATTGGCCCAAGGGTTGCTCCCGACTCTCCCGCAATAATTTGAGTTTAGAAATCAAAAACCATATGAAAACATTATTGAAATCTGCG
>DASXFM010000516.1:0-8789 GCA_036489615.1 Verrucomicrobiia bacterium
GGGAAAAATTTAGGACGTTGCCACTTGACGTTTCGGAAACTTTTCGGTTAAGATTTGTTATGAAGTTTAGGACGGGTTACGCAGTATTAAAAATGGTTTAATTTTCCGACAGAATACCCGATCCGGCAATCACTTTAACGACAACGAACCGTGGATTTAAAAGATATCAAGGCGATCATCGATTTAATGAAGAAGAACTCGATTACCGAGTTCGAATTGGAGCGGCAGGACTCCAAGATCAGGCTTAAGCGGGGCCTGAGCGGCGGGCAGGCGGCAGCCGGGGAAGAGACGATCCCTTTCGGGTCCGGAGCTTCGGGTGTTCCCCAGGTTGCTCCCCAGGCGGTCCCGCCAGTCCCGGTTTCCACGGGCGAAGTAGAGATCAAGTCGCCCATGATCGGCACTTTCTATCGGGCACCTTCACCCGAAGCCGGCAATTACACCGAGGTCGGCTCGGACGTCAATCCGGATAGCGTGGTTTGTATTATTGAGGCCATGAAGGTCATGAACGAAATCAAGGCGGAGGTTCGGGGCGTGATTACCCAGATTTTGGTTGAGAACGCCAAACCGGTCGAATTTGGCCAACCCCTTTTCAAGGTTCGGCCAAGTTAGTTAGTTCGTTAACCCAATGGGTGGGGCCAATTTCGCGGCCCTTTCGACCCGTTTTACTGATAAAACGACAAATCATGTTCGAAAAAGTTCTCGTGGCTAATCGCGGCGAAATTGCCGTGCGCATCATCCGCGCCTGCAAGGAATTAAATATCCGCACGGTGGCCGTTTATTCAGAGGCCGATGCCAATTCCATGCACGTTCAATTGGCTGACGAAGCCATCTGCATCGGGAAAGCCGCGGCATCTGAAAGTTACCTGCGCATCGACCGCATTATCAGCGCCGCAGAAGTCACGGACGTGGACGCGATCCATCCTGGTTACGGTTTCCTGTCGGAAAACGCGCATTTTGCCGAAGTTTGCGAAAGTTGCAATATTCGCTTCATCGGCCCCAGTCCGCGCGCCATGCAGGCGCTGGCGGACAAGGCCGTCAGCCGGGCCCTGGCCAAAAAAGCGGGAGTGGCCACGCCTCCTGGTTCCGACGGTGTCGTAGAAAAAGAGCAGGACGCGCTTACTGTCGCCAAACGCATCGGCTACCCGGTCATCATCAAAGCCATTGCCGGCGGCGGCGGCCGGGGAATGCGAGTGGCTCACAACGATATCTCCCTGATGAAAGGCTTTCATACCGCCCGCACCGAGGCGGAAAAAGCCTTTGGGAATTCGAACGTTTACATCGAAAAGTTCATCGAGGACCCGCACCACATTGAAATTCAGATTCTCGGCGACCACAAGGGCCGGATTATTCATTTGGGTGAGCGCGACTGCTCGATCCAGCGCCGCAACCAGAAAATCATCGAGGAAGCCCCGTCGCCGCTGCTCGAAAATAAATTCCGGAAACTGCGCGATAAAATCGGCAGGGCCGCGGTGAGAATCGCCGAAGCGGCCCATTATACCAATGCCGGCACGGTTGAATTCATCGTGGATAACCAGGGCAATTTCTATTTTCTCGAAGTCAACAAGCGCATCCAGGTGGAACATCCCGTGACGGAGGAAGTCACCGGAATTGACCTGGTCCGATACCAGATTTTACTCGCGTCAGGCGAACAGTTGCAGCATTCCCAAAGCGACATTGAAATAAAGGGCCACGCGATCGAATGCCGCATCAATGCCGAAGACCCCTTTGACGATTTTCGCCCGAGCCCGGGACGCATCGAAATGTATTATCAGCCCGGTGGACGCGGCGTGCGCATGGATACGCACGCCTATGCCGGCTATACGATTCCCTCGGCCTATGATTCGATGATCGGCAAGCTGATTACCACCGGCAAGGACCGCCGCGAAGCGCTCGACCGCATGAATCGCGCGCTCGCTGAATTCATGATTACCGGGGTCAAGACAACCGTTACCTTCCAACAAGCCATCATGCAGGACCCCAACTTCCGGCGAGGCGTCTTTTCCACGGGCTTTGTCGAACAATTGCTCGGCGGCGCCCGGCGCGAATTGATCGAGGAAAAAACCTAAGTTGCATTTGAAAAGGCCGCTTCTCTCTTGCAAACTGGCAAGGTGAAATTGACAAAGATCCTGATTTTGGCGGCAGTCGCAGCCTTGTGCGCAGGCTGCGAAAAAGCGGCGACGCAGCCCGCCAACGATTCCAGCGATACGCCCCCAAATTCGCTGCCCTCCGGTCCGCAACCGAAGTTACAGACCATGAAACTTTATCTTGGGCCGGAGACCGTCGAAGCCGAACTGGCCCTGACGCCCATGCAGGAGGAGACCGGCCTGATGTACCGGACAAACATCACGGATGAAACCGCGATGCTTTTTGTTCTTCCGGCGCCCGAGCGCGCGTCATTTTGGATGACCAATTGCCCAATGTCCGAGTCGGCGGCATATATCGGTCCGGACGGCGTGATCGAAGAAATCCATCACCTGGAAAAAAATGATAATGTCCCCGTCTTCGCCACGAACGACAACATTCAATATGTATTGGAAGTGAACGACGGCTGGTACGCCCGGCACAATATCAATCCCGGCACGGCCATCCGCACCGAACACGGTTCCCTGGCGGAAACGTTCCATCGCTGACGGAAACTTGAACAACAAAGGCGCCACGCCACAAAGAAAGCGGATTACATCTCGCCAGCTTAGCCTCTTTGGGCCGTTATTTTCACATTTCCTCAACCCAATTGTACGGTTTTACCCGTTCGGGCTGATTCATAGATCGCCAGCATAATCTTTACGTCGCGCATTCCCTCTTCCCCCGGGACGCGGGTGGGACGATTTTCCAAAATGCATTGGGAGAAATCATCCATCTCGGCGGCAAATTGATCTATTTCCGGAAAGGAAATCGCCTGTCCATCGGAACGAATTCCATGAATGCCGCCGTAGCCGTACGCCGGGTTCAATTCGAACCAGCCATCGTCCGCAAAGGCGGCAAACCGCTGCATGCCTGAAAATTTGTAAGTCGAAGCGCACCGGGCAACCACGCCGCTCGGAAATTTCAGATCCCACACGATGGATTCCTCGATCTCTTTAAACCATTCGGGATTGGTGACGGTGGTGATGCCCGAGACTTCCACCGGCTCCTCGCCGGACAGATAGCGGGTCGCCTGCAAGGCGTAAATCCCCATGTCCATCAGGCAGCCGCCGCCCGCCAATTTTTTGTTAAATCGCCAGACCGTTGGATCTCTAAACCGGCCGCCGAATCCCGCTTCGATCATCTTCAGGTCGCCGAATACCTTCTCCTGCACCAACCGGATGCATTCTAAATTAGTCGGCTCGAAATGCAGGCGGTATCCAATGGCCAATTGTTTGCCTGCCTTCCGGCATTCGTCGATCATCTGCCGGCATTTTTCCACGGAGACCTCCATGGGCTTTTCACAGAGCACGTGCTTACCCGCTCGCGCCGCCTTGATGGTATGCTCGGCGTGCAGGCCGTTCGGCGTCACGACATAAACCACGTCAATATCAGGATTGTTCGCCATGTCCTCCATGTTGTCGTAGTTATAGACATATTTATCGGGGATATTGTATTGGGCCTTCCACTGTTCGGCTTTGGAAGGATGTCCGGTAACGATGCCGGTCAATTGGCAGAATTGCGTTTTTTGCAATGCCGGAGCCAGCTGATGCGTGCTCAGGTTACCCAGGCCACAAATGGCGAAGCCAATCTTACGGCCCGGCGACGCGGTCTGCGCGCGCAACAGCGACGCTCCAAGCAACGGCGCCGCGGCAGCGACAATGGAACTTTGTTTGATGAACTCCCGGCGCGTTTGTAGTGAAGTATTCATGGCTGGAATGTTCTGCCTCCATTCGTTGGAAAAAGCAAATCAATTAGCGGTTCAGGCGGCCGCTTTGGGACGGGCGGCGAGACGCCGCCGTAATCCGCAGGCGAGGACGCCTGCGTTACCTGGTGCATCGCGCAAGACGCACCACGATTCTCCCCGTTTTTCTTTTTTCCTTTTTCCCTTTTAATACTTACTTTCTGCGCGTGTCACAAATGCTCAAATCTTCCGGGGCGATGGCGGCGGCCACGTTGACCAGCCGTGTCCTGGGCATGGTGCGGGAAATGGTTTACGCCCGTTTCATGGGGGTCGGGTGGGTCACCGACGCATTCCTCCTGGCCTTTCAAATTCCGAACCTGTTTCGCCGGCTGCTCGGCGAAGGTGCGTTGACGGCGGCATTCATCCCCATTTTCAAAGAAAAAGAAAAGACGCACGGCGAACGCGAGATGTGGCGCGCGGCAAACGCGGTCATCTCCGGCCTAATTGTGGCGGCGACGGTCATCATTGCGCTGGTCATGCTCGGAATCTCGATCGCGCTCGACACTGGACACTTTTCCGAGAAGACCGAACTCATGCTGCAACTGCTGCGCGTAATGTTTCCTTACATGCTGCTGGTCTGCATCGCAGCGGCCATGATGGGAATGCTCAACGCCCGCGGCCATTTCTTCATACCGGCGATGGGCGCTACGACGCTCAACGTGGTCATGATCGCGTCGGTGCTGTGGGTGGCCCCCAAATTCGGGCTGGGCCTGCCGCCGGGACAGCCCCGGTTGCCGCTCCAAATATTCGCGCTCGCCTACGGCGTGCTCGCGGCGGGTGTGGCGCAAGCGGCGTTTCAATTGCCGACGCTCTGGGCGGATGGATTCCGTTATCGCTGGGTTTCGCCGTGGCGTGACGAAACTGTACGGCGTGTAATCGTCAAAATGATTCCCGGGACGATCGGCGTGGCGGCGTTCCAGATCAATGTGGCCGTGGTGCAGGTGCTGTCGTTTTGGGTCGGCACCGGCATTGTTTCGTCATTTGGCTACGCAGTGCGCCTGATGGAATTGCCACAGGGCATGTTCGGCATCTCACTGGCGACGTATCTTCTGCCGACGCTTTCCGGACTGGCGGCGGAAAAGAATTATTCCGAGTTTCGGTCGACGCTCCGACACGGATTGTCCACGCTGATTTTTTTGAACCTGCTGGCATCGGCGCTGCTGGTCGCGCTGGCGATACCCATTGTACGGTTGTTGTTTGAATACGGAAAATTCGACGCAACCGCCACGACCGAGGCATCGTTTGCGCTGATGTGCCTGGCACCGGGGCTGGTTTCGTTTTCGACGGTCAACATCCTGGCCCGCGCCTTTTACGCGCTGGGCGATACGCAAACGCCGATGAAGATAAGCATTTTTGCACTGGGGTTGAACCTGGGGCTGGCAATTATTTTTGTCGCGCCATTGCGACAGGGCGGTTTGGGCATCGCCAATACGGTAACCTCAATTTGCAACGTGGCGTTCCTGCTGTTTGCCCTCCGAAAAAAATTAGGCAAATTGGAAATGGGGGCGATGCGAAAAAACACTCTGTTACTCGTTTGGTTCGCGATACTGGCCGGAATCATTGCGCTGATGGGATGGAAGTTTTGGGAGAATAACCTGGGCCACGCGACGGTTGCCTTGAGGATTGGCGCGGTTTTCGTTCCGGCAATGGTTGCCGCCGTCGTGTATTGGGCCGCCGCGATGGTGTTCAAAATTCCGGCGGCGACGGAGATTTTTGAATTTGCGGCGGTGCGGTTTAGAAGAAAGTCCTGAATCGGGCCACCGCTATAACTGTGGACTGTCGACTGCGGACTCGCGACTGAATACCGGAAAGATATTTATGAGAACCTTTGACAGCCTGACCGAACGGGAAATCCTGGCACTGGCGATTTCGCTCGAAGAGGAGGACGCGCGAATTTACGAGGATTTCGCCAGCGGCATCGAAGGGAATTATCCCGAACAGGCGGCGAAGTTTCGCAAGATGCGGCAGGATGAAGATCGCCATCGTCACCGGCTGCTCGAACTTTACAAGGCACGGTTTGGCGAGCACGTGCCGCTGATACGGCGGCAGGACATTCGCGGCTTTGTGAACCGCCGTCCCGTCTGGCTGGTCCGTCCGCTGGGCCTGAAAACGGTCCAAAAGACGGCAGAAAGCATGGAAGTGGAGACGTACCGCTTTTATGAAGCGGTGGCGCGCCGCACGACGGACACCGGCATCCGGCAGTTGCTGGGTGATTTGGCGGAAGAGGAACGCGGCCACGCTCACACCGCCGAAAAGATTTCCCGGACAGGATTAAGCGAAGACGAGGCGGCACAGGCCAAACGGCTGTTTGTCCTGCAGGTGGTGCAACCGGGACTCGCGGGTTTGATGGACGGCTCAGTCTCGACCCTGGCGCCGCTCTTTGCCGCTGCGTTTGCCACGCACAACAGCCGCGATACATTTGTCGTGGGCCTGGCCGCAAGCGTTGGCGCGGGAATCAGCATGGGTTTTGCGGAGGCGTTGTCGGACGACGGGAGCCTGACGGGGCGGGGCCATCCGTGGGCGCGTGGGTTTGTGTGCGGCGCGATGACAGCCCTGGGCGGACTGGGCCATACGATGCCGTATTTGATTCCGGACGTAAAGACCGCCACGTCCATCGCCGTGTGCGTCGTATTGGTGGAGTTGAGCATCATTTCCTGGGTACGGCACAAATTCATGGATACTCCGTGGGTGTCAGCACTGCTACAGGTGATGCTGGGAGGGGCGCTGGTATTTTTGGCCGGGATCCTGATTGGAAAATCCTGAGAGAAAAAATCGTCTTCGCTCGCGCCATCGCTTCGCTTTGGCGCGGCGAATTGCGGAATGCAATCAGAATGAAGTGAATTGTTCTTTTCCGCTCTTTTTGATTGCCGTCGTTTAACAATTGTGCGACAAGGGAGTTAAGAATAGGGTAAAGAAGGCGCTAAACGCCGGCGCATGTGAAAGACAATACACGATTTTCGCATGCAGGGTGAAAACGAAATTGGAAGATTTTGGTGAATGCGTGTATTGTACCATACACAAAGGATGTGAAAGGACGTGATGGCCGGGATGCAGCGCTATTTTCCCTCGATTGAAATACAGAACGTATCGGTCAATACCCGGCTGGTTCCGGGCACGACAGACAACGTCATTCTATTGGCGCTGAAGGAAAGATGAAATCAACCGGAAAACGCAGCTCGAACGCGCGGTTCAAAACTTCCGCCGCGCGAAAGGGGGGCGATTACATCCGGAATCTGGAGAAAACCCACGAAGCACTGGAACTGCAAAACGAGACGTTGCGGCAAACGCAATTCGAACTGGAGGTGTCCCGGGACCATTATGCGGAGTTTTTCGACACGGCGCCCGTTTGCTTTGTGACGTTAACGCCAAGCGGGATCATTCGTGAAGTCAACCTGCCAGGAGTCCGGCTGTTGAGTCATCGCCAGGACCATTTGACGGGCTGGCCGTTTGCCAGCTTTATTTCCAGTACGGACCGGAAAGTGTTCATGGCACATTTGGCAAGATGCCGCGATAATTTTGATCCCACTCGGGCGATTTCAGTGGAATTGCAGCTTGCACGGCGTCCGAACCAGGACCCGATCTTTATCGAATTGGTCAGTATTCCGAGCATCGAGAAGGAGTCCAAACGGCTGATCTTGAAGAACGTTTTCCGTGACATTACGGAATTCAAGCAAATGCTGGGAGTGCACCGCTGGCTGGCCGCGATTGTTGAGTCGTCTGACGACGCGATTATCGGCAAGGACTTGAGCGGCAGAATCATCAGTTGCAATCATGGCGCCTCGGAGCTTTACGGGTATTCCCGTGAGGAACTGGTCGGCAAACCGATTACGATATTGACGCCGCCGGACCTTCAGGATGAGGAGAAAAAAATCAATGACCGCCTGCGAGGGGGCGGGAAGGTTGAACATTACGAAACCGTCCGGCGCCGCAAGGACGGAACGATGATCCCGGTATCGTTGACGATTTCCCCCATCCGTGACGGCGGCGGGAGAATGATTGGCGCTTCAAACATTGCCCGTGACATTACGGAACGGAAAAGCTACGAGCAAAAACTTGAGGCCAGCCTGGCTCGCGAAAAGGCAGCCAACCGCGCCAAAGACGATTTTCTGGCGGCGCTCTCACACGAATTGCGCACTCCCCTGAACCCTGTCCTGCTGCTGGCCAGCGACGGTGTCCGCAACGCCGATTTTCCGCCGCAGGCCCGCATGGATTTCGACACAATCCGAAAGAACATCGAACTGGAGGCGCGGCTGATCGACGACATGCTGGATTTGACGCGCGTCACCCGGGGCAAGCTGACACTGGACGCGAAGCCGGTGGACGTTCACATCGCGCTGCACGACGCGGCGGGAACAGTGCGGGCAGACGTTGATTCAAAGAAGATTGAAATGACTCTGAATTTGAACGCCAACAGGCCAATCGTTTGCGGCGATGCCGTCAGGTTGCGGCAAATTTTCTGGAACGTGCTAAAGAACGCCGTGAAATTCACGCCGGAACGAGGAAGAATTTCGGTCGAAACCCGGTCATTGGCGGATGAAAAACTCGTGGTCGTCATTGCGGATACAGGCATCGGAATGGAGGCGCGAGAGTTGGAACGGGTATTCGGAGCATTTGCCCAGGGCACGCACCATTTTGGAGGATTGGGGCTCGGACTGGCGATATCGCGGGCACTGGTAGAATTGCAGGCCGGCTGCATCCGCGCCGAAAGCGCGGGCAAAGGCAAAGGGGCGACCTTTTCAATCGAACTGCCGGTGGCAAAGGAAGCTGAGGGAAACGCCGTTTCAAACCGGGTGCTCGCTCCCGCGCCTGTGCCCATGAAAAAAACTCCGGTCCGGGACGTTCATATTTTGCTCGTTGAGGACCATGAACCGACGCGAGCGAGCCTGACGCACCTGTTGTCGCGGCGCAACTACAAGGTCACTCC
>DASXFM010000519.1:0-10474 GCA_036489615.1 Verrucomicrobiia bacterium
TCGATGTTTCCCGATTTCAAATGCCAGCGCCAAATCATCCAACATCGAACTGCCATCCCTCCACGCCCCAACAATCCAGCAATCCAAAAATCCATTTATCCACCCATCCGATTAATCCGGCGGCAGCGTATTATATTGCTCCACGACCACATGCGGCGTGGCATTTGCATTCGCGGGCGTGGGCGTGTTTACCACACGAATCACGACGCGCGCCGCGGATTCGGCCTGGACCTGATAATTGGTACACAGGCCAATGAATTGTCCGCTGGTGACGATGCCGTTGGGCGCGGGTTTGAGGGCCTGGCCATAGCAATAGACGACGTAACGCGGCGGATTTTGCGGCGTGCCGCTCACGGTTAACAGCCCCATCAACTGCTGCGGCAGCCATTCATACATTTCGTCATTGATGCCTTCCTGCTCCTGCACCGTGTCGTTCCAATTTAAGAACGGCGATTGTACGCTCAGTTGCGGAACACGCAGAATGTCGCCAACGTGTTCGAATACGCCTGGAAGACCATCAATATTCGTATTCAACATCCAGTTGGTACGCATACTGTTGATTCCCGCAACAATCTGGTACATTGCACCATTGGTGATGCTGAAGCCGTTAGGACCGGGATAGGCCAGAGCACCAAGTGGTTGGTTGGTCAACACGGAATATGCAGGTGGAATTTGCACGGTCGGAAAACCTATTTGAAAGTCGTTTACATAGTTAGAAAACACCAGCGTACCACTCAATAGCGCCGACCATGAGGCCAGGCCAGCCAATGGATTATTAGGATCATCTGCGCCAATATTGATTGAGAGCTGTCCGCGAGTGGCATCGTCATCCGGCGTAGCGGTGAACAGATCAAACAGTAGCCGATCCTGGTCCGGAGCGGTGTTGACAGCATCATAGGAATTGAAAATGTTGCCTGTCCAAAGCTGCCAGGTAGGCAGTCCGACATTAAGGATTTCGTTGCCGGCCGGTTCAGTTTCCGCCAAGATGTCCAGAGATTTCAAATAAACCGTCTGCCAGGGCGTCCCGCGATGCACCCGGCCGAGCCAGCCAACAGTCGGATATTTGTTCGTCGGAAAGTCCCATATATCGGAACCGATGACCATCGGGTCTTTATACCGATAATCGAATGGATTGGCATATTGCCCGATTGGTATATTGTTGAAATTACCGGCGGCCAGATTTCCTGCGGCGCCCCAAGGCATGTAGCGATTATTGGTGCTGACAAGAATGCGAAGGGGCGGGTTATCCAAATTGAAACTGTTGGTCGTATCCGCAAAGTCATATAAATCCGACGTCATGTAATGAACCAGCGGATCATTTGCCTCATACGCAAATCTCTGCACGATTCTCCTCGTGGGTGTATACGGAAGTTGCATGCTGGTATCGAAATTTGAAATCACGTCGGCGGCGCCGTCATTAGGATTCCCGCTCGGGTAATAATTAGCGGTGTGTGTTGGACTCAGAAACGCGGCAAAAAACGCCTGCTGCGCCGCTGGATCCGTGTACTTTTTGCCGGAAGCCCCGGTCACTGCTGAGGCACTCCACTTCCCGCCGTCCATGTCTTCTGTCGGTACTCCAAACTGAGGATATACGGAATTCTCCGTACCCTGTGAAATCAAATACTGCTCGTTTACGCCATAGGGAATATCTCCCTGATAAAAATTTGTGCTCCACAAACCTGTGGTGTAGCCCGTCCCGCCAGCCGCCAGGGTCATGCTGTTATCCGCGACAGCCCGGTTCAGGTTCAGGCTATTGTTCATGCCGCCTAACTGAACGTAATCAAGGATATGACCCGTGCTGTCTACCATATAGGCCTGCAAACGGTTCGTAACCAGTAACGTCATTTGCGGCAACGGCGGCGTTCCGGAATCCAGATAATTTGAAGGATCTAAAAATGTCGGAATAAAACAGGGCGGATTAAACGTATAAGGTCCCGGAGCCGGAGACGGGAATGTCACCGAATTGGGTCCATAATAATAAACAAACGCCGAATTCGTAACAAAATTGACAAATCTCGGGTCGGACGAATTCATCTCGGCACTCTGAAACGAATTCGACATCTGGACGAAAGCGCCCGGAATCGAAAACGTGTACCAGTAAATATTCGTCCCGAACAACATCTGAGACGACGACCCAAACCATGGCTGAAGGGCGATATTTGTGGTGGAAAAGATGCTATCAACAAAAGTGGACCCTTTACTCGGATTATTTACGGCCGGAATGTCCGATTCATTCGTCCAGGCCATTGCCAGGGAAACATAATCGTTCGCCACAATGGCAATGGGGTTATTATAGGACTCCGCGTAAGAATTCCAATCCATACCCCCGTAATAGTTTGTGATCCCCATAATATACATTTGGTTGGTCCCGTACATGGTGGCAGGATCAATCGTTTTCTTTTGCATTTGCAATTCCCGTTCGATAAAGAAGGAATTCACCACCTCCAGTTGATTCAAGTTTGGAAGCCCTTTCTTCGCTCCAAGGATCCATGGAACCCCCCAAACGTTCGTGGAATTGTAGATGTGACCGATTCTGGCGAGTGGCACACCGGTCACTTCGACCGGGGCGCTAAATATCGGGTCCTTTATCCCGTCCGACTGCACATTGGAAACGTATTGATAGCCCCTGATGTATACATTTGTGAACAGCTCACCGTTTAAGAAATTATTCCTTTCAACGATTCGATCAAAGATGGGGCGAAAAACCGACGGATAGTTCGAGTTTATCGTCCCGCAGGTATTGGTCGAAGCGTCATAAATATTTGCGGCAAGTTGAAGGATGCGATTGACGGCAGGCGTATAAACAAACGAGCCGTTCATATAGACCGGAATATTGGTGAGGCCAAAGGCCGGAATCTGGTTGGTCTGGCCCAAATATTGGATGTTGGTGACGTTCAGGCCGTTGATATTTGTATAAGCATACCCGGTAATACCATAATACGTCTGCATGTAATTCGAGGGCGATGACTCAAACCATTCGGTGGTGTAGGCGCGCAACATTTGATTGGCGGCAACGGTAAAGAAGTCCTGAGGGCTCCACGATTGGAAATTTGTCTCCATATTGGGAACTATCGCAATATTCAGCGCCACATTCGCCGCCGGCGAGCCAAAGCTAGTTGCATCACCGACATCGTAGTTGATGAGGGCATTTTGGTAGTTGAGATTGACCTTGTCAGGCGTCGGCTGAGTGTCGGTGCCAAGCTGGCCGAGCATCCGATAAAATGTGTAACGATCGTAGGTGGAGAGGTTTGTCCCCGCGGAATAAAGATTGGTCACGAAATCCAGATCGGATTGATTGACATTAAAGAGTTCGGACGGGGAGCTGAAATAGTCATTGGTCTGCGGTGCGCCAAGCCAGGGAGTCGCACTTGGATTGCCGTAACCGAAAAAATTCGTGTCGTAGGTGTATTGCTGCCCGAGACTATAATAATCAATTCCATTATTTCGGAACGCGAAATCACCCCATCCGACGCCAAATAAATTGTCTGCGCTGGCCAAAAATGGATGAGTATAATTATTGGCATAACGCCAGGCCGTCAGAGCCCGGGCATCATCAAAGGCAATACTTGCGCCAAAACCGTTCGCGGCTACTGCGCCTTCGGGATAGGTATAAGAAGCACCGGGATTTACAGGATCCCAACGGTTCGTGTTCAAATCGGCCAGGAAGGCCGCAAGGTTCATTTCCCACGTGCCAACGCCTTCGTCTCGTGAGTAGCCGTCCACGCCCGAAGCCGGAGCATTAATCGCTGTCTCGCCTGCCTCCAAAGCCTGGTTGTGAACATAGTTCAAATCGAGCGAATTGGCGGGAACGGCGACAAAACAATAGCGGGCGATGAATGGGTTATTGGGACCGTGCGGTTGGTCCGGATGCGCAAGGACGCCAATCCATTCCGGATCGCCAACCTGGAAACTGAATGTGCCAAAGCCGTTCGTCGTGCCAAAATTATTCTCGTCGGCGACCCATCCATTCGTGTCATACCTTCCATTCCGATTGAGATCGAGGTAAAACCTGAAATCGTTTGAATAAAAAACCGGCGGCCGCGGATCGTAATAGAGATTGGCAATATTTTGCTCAAGGTCCGCCGCGCTCAATGGCGTAGAACTATTGACATAGTGGTCGTAATTTACATTTTCCAGATTGCCGACAGGGGTTCCACTATTCGTAAAGCCATTCTGGTTGATGTAATTCGTCGAGACAACGAGGCTGAAGACATAAGGATTGGTCGTCGCCTGGATTTGAGAAACGATGCGCGCTTCGGCTTTAGCCAAGGCGGAGTCGGCGGCAAATTTGGCCGTGGTGCTATCCTCGGTAGTGGTGACGGAACTGCGTCCGCGCCGGCTGATGGCCAGGAAAGCGACAGCCATGACCAGCGTAACCGACAGCAAAATGAGCGTGATGACGAGAGCAATGCCTTCTTGAGATTTACGATTTACGATTCGGGATTTACGAGATTGCACGACCAATTCTGATGCCAGTCGACTCGCACCGTTCACCGGCTGCCCCGGCAGTTCAGAACCTGGCGTTACCCGGCTGCGCTGCGTAAATCGTAAATCGTAAATCGTAAATTTTGGGGTTTTCATTATTGGTAAGCCGATGGATCGACGTTGCGTATCCAGACCCGCTGACGGAAGACATGGACCTGACCGATGGCATTTGAGAGATAATTGTTCTGGTTTGCGCCGCTCAGCGCCTCCGCATGCTGCAGCGCGCGGTCCTCGAGTGTGCCCAATTCAATTTGAACGGAAGCGGGAACGGCATTGCTGCAAAAGAGGGATTGGCCCAGGCCCAGGGTGCTTCCGTAAGAATAAACATTTTGCTCATGGTAACTCAGGGGACCTGTGTAACCATTGGTGATCCAAATTCCGTTAGTGTCATAGGCTCGGGCGGTCAGATTTACCACGCCATCCATCATATGGCTCCATTGGGTGCCATTGGTGTAATTGAATGCCAGGAAATTGGTGTAAATGCCCAGCATGCCCTGGAAACTCGCGGCGGCATTGGTCGCCATGTAAAAACGGTATAACGGGTAAAGGGTTCCATCGGACAGGCTGCTATTCACCGAATATCCGGTGCCGATCCAACTGGGAACGCCATTGATATTGTTTTTGCTCAGGATAAAAATATTTTCCAGGACATTGCTCCGCATCGCTCCCGAAGGACTGCTCAGCAGCGGCTGAAAGAGCGGTGAAGGCGGAGTGGAAAAAGCTTCCAGGGTGACACTGAAGTTAATCGGACCAAAAGTCTTGACTTGAGCGGGGATCGGAGGAGCCGGAGGGAAATATACGATGTTGCTAATGCCGTAGGATGGCGCCATGGTTTCCAGATCGCTGGTGATCAGGTCCATCACGGCGCGCCCGCCCTCGAGGGTATCGGTTTGCGTGAGGCTGGCACGAAATGCCCGCTGAATGCCGCTGAATACCGCCATCAAAGCAAAGACAATCAACGACAACAAGACCAGTACGACGAGGATTTCCACCAAAGTGAACCCGTTTTGGGATTTGTGGTTCCGTTGAAGCGTTGAAGTGTCGAAGCGTTGATGCGGATCTGTAGCTCGCGGCTGCAATTCCAATTTCCCATTATGGACGACAAATCGGCTGCTCCCATTCGCGCGCCGCAGCGCGCGGCGGCGTTGAATGGGGACCGGACACACGAGCTCGCTCCCGAAATCAACAGGTACGCGGCGGAGCGATGGCAATTTTCTTCTCATGGTGTGTTCGTGAAAGTTTCCGGCAAATAACACCACAAATTGGAGTTATACCAAACGGAATTGACGGGACTGCCAAAATTGAAAAACAGCTGCGGTTGATGCGTGAGCTGTCCGGCCATCAGGGTGCGAAAGGTTTCCCGTCCGGGACCGACATTTCCTTTCGCCAGCGCTGGCCATTCAAACGTCAGCCGAAGCTCGTGCAAATTGAGAGCCTGCTCGAGAGAGTAATTGGGCGACATTTGCCATAAGTTCGTTGTGCCAGGAAGATTACCAGAGGCCGCCACGGTCCCGGCATAAGTCCAATACATCCAATTGTAGAAAGCCATGTAGCCAAGACTATATGCCTTCGTATCCGACCAGGGCCCGGTCCCCAGGAAAAATAGGTTCGTATCTATCGCCGCCGGGGCGTTAACGCAAAATAAATGATAGCCGAACGAGTCCTGCTGCAAGATCTGATTATCCTGCGGCGGTTTCTCGATAGCGGGTCCGCTGATGGAATAGCAGTAGGCAACAATATGGTTGCTGATGCCGCCAAAGAACAGACTTGGGATCGGTTGGCCCGGAACAGCGCCTTCTCCGACACCGTTCGCTCCGATATATTCGGGCGTGCTTAAAAGGCCGATAATGTTTGCGCCGTTCGTAATCGGCACCTGATAGCTGGCGGGCAAGCGTGTGTAGCCAGGATATTTAGGGTCAACGGAGACAGAACCATAGGTATAGCCGTTGACGCCCTGGTAAGGGGTGACGCCTGGCGAATAAAAACCCCAATAATTCGAGATAGCATAAATGTAATTCGTCAAATCATCAGAACCAAGTGAGCCTCTTCGAATGTCTTCCATGAGAACATTGGCGTCCTGCCCGATAACAGTCTCCTCGCGGTTCGCCTGCTGAACGTTCATACCGATCGGCAACACGCCGATAATGGCCACCAAAGCAATCCCGATCACCGCCAAACTGATGGCAATTTCCATCATGGTGAAGGCTGCAGATGTTGAATCGTTAAAACGTTGAAATGTTGAAACGGTAGGGACGGCGCGCTGCGCCGTCACCGCCCGTAAAGCGGGCGGAACGTTTCGCGTGAACCGCAATTTGTAAATCGTAAATCTCATTGCATCTTATGATGTTCCAGCGTTGCGCGGCCGGTGAGCGGGTCAATGTGGACCACCTCATACGAAATGTTAGTGCTGTTGCCGGGCGGCATTTCAATCACCTGCGGCGGCCCCAGTATCGGAGCGCGCGTGTTGGCGTCTTTGCCGTTGATGATCGATCCCTGCGCCAGCGGAATGTCCACTCCACCGCCGACAAAATCCTGGTCGTAATCCTGGCCCGATACCTGATCAGCAATTGACAGCATCCGCCCGGAATAATCGGACAATTGGCCGAGATAGTTAAATGCAATGTAAGGCAACCAGGGCAACTTTCCCGCGTAAGCCGGGTTCGTGGAATCTTCCGTGGGAAAAGGAAATGTGTTGGTGTAACTGAAGGGATTGACGCTGAAGTTGTAGTTATTATTCGCCGGATCGTAGAAAGTGTATCCCGGTGCGACAATACCCGGGTTATAAAACTTCCAGAGAGGAATATAGGTTCCATCCGGCAACGACTGCCAGGGTGCGAGGTAATGCCACGTATGCCGGCCCGGCTGATCGCCCAATGCTCCATATGCGATGAACGTATAACCCGTGAGCTGCTTTTCAAACAGATTCGAGACGACCGCCATTTGAACAGGAGTCAATGGGGAAGAAGAACCGGGGTTGTACCACGCGGAATTTACGGTAAGAGGGCTGCCCGGCATCGCCCAAAAATTCGTCGGAACAAACACCATATACACCGTTGTCCGGTCACTCATGGCGAGTTGGCGCGCACGGCCAATGTCATCCAACATTTGCCGTGAAGCGCTCACCGTGACATTCGCCTGCCCGAAATTCTTGATCACCGGAACCGACAACGACGCGATGATCCCGATGATGGCAATCACCGTGAGCATTTCAATCAAAGTAAAAGCCCGGGCACGCTGAATCGTTAAACCGTTGAATCGTTGAACCAGCGCAGGGACGGCGCGGCGCGGCATTGGCGTAGCATCAAGCGTGAGCTTGATCGATTCAACTATTCGGCAGATTGACAGGCGAACCGCGGAAAAAGTCGGAGCGAACTGACCTCCGCTGCTACGATGCGTCAGTCGCAAATCGTCGGTTTTAAATGGCAGATTCATTGTTGCGCCCAGCTTAAGATATGATTCTTGTTTGATGGATCACGCGCCCACGGGCCGGGTTGGCCGTCCGACATCAGCGTCGCCGTCGGCGGATATGTAAATGACGAGGGGCTATGATTATACGGGCCGTCAGGTCCCATGGACCAAACCATGACATTGCCGTGGAACAGGTAAGCCGCGTCCGACGACTGATAACTCAGGCCATCGATACCCGTACCGCCGCGAACTCCCGTCGACGAAGACATCCAGGGCATCGCGTAATACGGGTCTTCGCACTTGTTGTCGCCATTCAAGTCCATGGAAATGATGTACGGATTGCCCCAGGGATCGCGATAATTCAAATCCGTTCCCACGCCCGGCGACGAAGTGTCGCCGGTAAATTTGGCGCTCAGAAGCGGCTTCTGCATCGGATTTTTCTGGTGGCTGGCGTTAACAGTCGGCGTCGTCGTGCTCGGGTAATTGGTCAGGTCCAGCAAGATCGCCATGACGTCAGAGTTGCTCGTAACATAAAGCCCCACAGGAGAGGAATAACCGAATACGGAAGGGCCCCAACCGGAAGCGGTCGGAGTCGGAAACTGACCGTACCCCGCAGCGGCGCTGGTATACGTGCCGCCATAGGTAACATTATTGGTCCCGGATTGTTGCACACCGGTGGACACCGGCATGTGGCCATATAACGAGTCATATTGCTCGATGGCGTTGGCAATCTGGCCGACATCGAGTTTGGCTTCCGTTTTCCTGGCATGGATGGCCACCCGGCTGATCACCACCAAAAGCATCGCCGCCAGAATCCCGATGATCGCGATAACCACAAGCAACTCGACAAGAGTAAACGCGCGTTGAAGCGTCGGAGTGGCGCGGCGCGTCATTGGCGTAGCATCAAGCGTAAGCTTGATCCATTCAACTCTTCGGCGGATTGAGGCGCGAACCAGGGGAAAGGTCAGAGCGGCCTCACCCGGCCTCGCCTTCAGTCCTAAATCGTCAATGTTAAACGGCAGCCTCATTATTGCGACCAGCTTAAAATGTGATTTTTGTTCGATGGATCGAGCGCCCACGCGGTATTGGCGCCAGCGGGTGGCGCCGGGATGCCGTTAGGCGCCGGATAGGTAAACGACGACGGGCTATGATTAAACGGTCCATTTGGCCCCATTGACCAAACCATAACATTGCCGTGAAACAGGTAGTATTGGTCGGCCGTCTGATAGCTCAGCCCATACACGCCCGGGCCCCCTGCGGCGGCCGTGGCGGATGACATCCAGATTGGGGCGTAAAATGGGTCTTCAGCTTTGTTGTCATCATTCAAATCCATCGTGATGAGGTAGGGATTGCCCCAGGGATCGCGGTAGTTCAGGTCCGTGCCGAGGCCGGGAGAGAAGGCGTCCGCGGTAAAGCTGCCATTCAGGAATACGGTCCGCATCGGGTTTTTTTGGTAATTGGTATTAACCGTCCACGAGTTAGTGTTGGGATAGTTCGTCAGGTCCAGTAAAATGGACATCACATCGGAATTATTGGTCATATACAAACCCACAGGCGTAGAAAAGCCTCCCAACGTGGCTTGCCACGCCGAACCGTAGGACGTGGACGGATATAAGTTGCCGCTGCCGGAGGCGCTATTGTAAATACCGCCATAAGTGACATTGTTGGACCCGGATTGTTGCACGTAGCTCGACACGGGCATGCGGCTGTATTGCGACTCATATTGCTCGATGGCGCTGGAAATTTGGTTGACCTGGAGTTTCGACTGCGTCTTTTTAGCGTGGGTCATGGCGACGCTGAACACCGGAAGAATCATCGCCGCCAAAATCGCAATGATCGCGATGACGACGAGGAGTTCGACCAGGGTGAAGGCGCGTCCGGTTGCGGAATACGGAGTGCGGAATGTGGAATGCGGAATTCCAGGTTTCGATTTTTGATTCATGTTCATATGATTTAAGGCATCGGCACGTTGAGCTCCGGTTGCTTGGCCCAGTTGCAGATCAAATTGGATTTGTTGCCCACAAAGACCTGTACCCACAAGTCATAGGAATTGGGATTGTTGGTCCCCGGACAAACATAGCGCCATGGATTGGCATTCCGGCCGGCCAGCGAATAAACCCCGCGCATGGGCACGTAAACCGAGTCCGAGTTCGCCCCCGTCACGATGAAAGTGTACGTGCCATTGGAAGCAACCTCGCTGGAATTGAGATTGGCAAGAAACGTCTTGGCTGAAATAGCGTCATCGCCGCTGCCTTTGGTGGAATTCATAAACGCACCGACGTCGAATGTGTTCAGGATCGTGGGCGCTGTGATCTGGCTGCCGCCGTCCAGAGTTGTGAAGTTGACCACAGTTCCCGCCAGATTTGTCGTGGTTCCCAGCAATTCGTAATAGAGCTGGTTGGTCAGGCCGTTCCCGGTCGCATTAGCGGGAGGATAATACCCGTATTTGGCATGGTACGCGTCAATTGCTGCCTCCAACTGGTCGCGCTCGGCCATGGCACGGTTGAGATTGGATTTTTGGACCACGGTCCCGCCGACGGAAATCAACAGCGCCGCAATCACGACCGCAATGGCAATGACC
>DASXFM010000536.1:0-10454 GCA_036489615.1 Verrucomicrobiia bacterium
CAGGTCCGCATTCACGAAGTGGATAATGCCGGCTTCTTTAGGTAAAAACTCACGCGCAAACGTTGTTTTGCCCGCGCCATTCGGCCCGGCAATAATTAGGCAGCGTGGAGACTTTAATTTCGATATTTGCTCTCTTCTCAATTCGTGGCTAAATGAATTGGAAATTTGATGAGCAAGCAATCCAAATCGCAGTGGGACTTTGGCGAATTGTTTCCGGCGGAAGCAACGCGAAAAATGTATGCCGTAGGTGAACTGACGGAGCATATCCGGCGGCTGCTCGAGAAACAAATCGGCCAGATCTGGGTGAGCGGAGAGGTGACCAACTTTCGCCTGCAATCGTCCGGCCATATTTATTTCACGCTCAAGGACGCCAACGCGCAAATCGCGTGCGTCCTGTTTCGCGGCGAGACGGTCCCGCACCGGGAATACATTTCTGATGGGCAGAAAATTCTGTTGCAGGGCGATTTGACGGTTTATGGCGCTCGCGGCCAGTATCAACTCGTCGTTCGCGCCGTGGAACTGCGGGGCCTGGGCGCTTTACAGGCTGCGTTTGAAAAATTGAAGCAAAAGCTGGCGGCGGAAGGACTGTTTGCTCCGGAACGGAAACGCTCGTTGCCGCCGTTTCCCCGGCGTATCGGGCTGGTGACGTCTCCAACCGGCGCGGCGATTCGTGACGTCCTGCATGTCATCCGTCGGCGTAACCCCGGCCTGGAAATTATTTTAATGCCTTGCCGGGTCCAGGGCGATGGCGCGGCCAGGGAAATTGCCAGCGCCATTCAATTGCTCAATGAGTTCTCCCTGAGTCCAGGCCAAAAGGCCCCGGGACTTTTCGCGTCGCCTCCCGTGGAAAGGAAGTTGGATTTGATTTTGGTCACCCGCGGCGGTGGTTCGCTGGAGGATTTGTGGGCATTTAACGAGGAAATTGTCGCTCGCGCCATCTTTGAGTCGGAAGTTCCGGTGGTTTCGGCGGTCGGGCACGAAATCGATTTTACGATTGCCGACTTTGTGGCTGATGTTCGCGCGGCCACGCCCAGCGCGGCGGCGGAGATCATTACTGAAGACGTTTTTTCAAGCTGCAAATTTCTGGCGCAATGTGGGGAACGGATGCGGCAATTGCTCCAGCGCCGGATGCTGGAGAAACAATCGTCGCTCAGGCATCAATCTGACCGGCTGGCGCGGGCGCATCCCCGCCGCAAACTTCAAAACTGGCAGCAGCGGCTGGATGATCTGCACGCTGATTTAGCGCGCTGCCTGAAACAGCGAGCCCGGCATTCGGGAGTCCTTCTGCAGCATTTATGGGAGCGATTGCATCGAATCCGGCCCTCCCATTACCTAAAGCAACGGCGCGAACAACTGCGGCAATTGGAACGCCGGCTGAATGCTCTCGGACCGGAACAGGTCCTGGCTCGCGGCTATTCCATCACCATGGACGCCGGCACAGGGAAAGTCCTTCGCGACGCAAAGAAGGTCAAAGCCGGCCAGAAACTCAAGACCCGTTTGAAAACGGGTGAGATTTTAAGCCGGGTTGAGAATTAATTATTTTGCTTCAGGTGTGAATGCGATTCCTCGAAAGGCGATTTCCGCGCTCGTCGCCTGGGCAATCGTCGTCACCGGGGCCGAAGCGCCCATATCCTGGACCCGGACCACGCGGTTCGAATTCACACTGCCATTGTAGCCCTCGGTGGTCGTGGCATAGACGGTGGGCGCGGAGCCGCTGAAATCCACCGTGAGCGCGAAACAACCCGCCTCATGATTGTCTGCTGCGGGAATGTTTTGGGGGATGGGAAAATTGTAGGCAAATTTCCATTGTCCGTTTGCTTTGAGGTATTTCTGGATGCCTTTTTCGGCATCCGCTGTGTAAGCGATCGTTTCGTCCGGATTCATATCGAACCCGGCGATCTTCGAGTAGTCTTTGTCCGCCTGCACGACGAGGCTGAGTTTTGTTTTGGGAGAATCCGGCAACGCGGCTGGGTTGCCGCTGCCGTCCACAAATGAAAAAATGCCCGACGGCACGCCAAGAAAAACGCCATCCGGCCCGTTTAACGTTGTATAGAGCGCGCCATTAATGATTTTGACCTGGCGCGAGTCCGGCACGGCGGTGAATGTGACCGGCCCACTCGATCCTCCGGCGTCATAATACGCCGTGCCTGATGCGTTGCCGCAGCTCCAGAAATGATTTGAGCCGTCGGTGACCGCTCCGCGCGGATTCATCTTTTGTGTGCCGCCATATTGCTCATAGATAATGGTGCGCGTCTTGCCGGCTGAATCCACCGCGCAGAAAGCGCGGCCGATGTCGAGCAGCGAAGGGGTGCCGCTTTCCTGCAAAAGGTTGATCCCGCCATACCCTGCGAACGTCAGAAATCGGCCGTCCGCTGATCGGCTCAACATCCCTTCAGTTGCGGCGTGTCCGTTAAAGAACATGGCGTCCGGCCCGTTCGTGGGAATCGCCACGGTCATGAGCGGAGCATTATTGAAGCTGTCGGGAGCGAATTCATCGATGAAAACCGGCGATTGCTTCAAATGCAGCCGGATCGCGCCGTTGCCCGCGCGCAACACCGCCAAACGTTTTGGTAAAAATGACGAGGATTGTCCCGGCGCCACAAGCGCCGCCAACGAAATGCCTGCGGCCAGTAAAATGTTTTTTTTCATTCGTATCAGTTTTGAACCGCCGCAAATCACACATACTCAGGGATAATGCAACAGCAAGGAACCTTATTGAGATTTAATGCTGTTACAAATCCATGGCGAAAATGCGACGATACGGTGACGTTTTGCATTTGCGAGGTTCGGATATCCCAACGATCCGGAATTCGTTGGGACGAAAACGAGGGACGAGGCGGAGTAATTAGTACATTCGCTGAAAGACAAACGTGCTGTCGCCCATGGTCACTGTCAGTCGCAAGCCGTCCGTTTGGGCCGTGGCGACTTTGGTCTGATTATTGGCGCTAAGCATCAGGTCGTAGTTAGTGCCGTCCTCGGACCATTGGCCGGTCCAGTTGTTCGATCCAGGGGGATTCTTTTTGAAATCAGGAACATTTTTCACGAATATCTGGCCATCGGAGCCGGCCACGAGCGTGGTCTGCGCGAAGGCCTGCGTCCAAAGGGCGCGAATGGCCTTCAGGTCGTTGGGCCGGATTTTAGGCTGTGATTCCAGCAATTTGCCCAGCGCCGGCACCACGTCAAATTGCCAGTGGCCGATGATTTTTTCTGAATCGAATTTTGGCGATTTGCCGCTGCTCAGGAAATTTGTGATGTCATCCATGTTGGTTTGGACGATGCTCAAAACGGTTGAAAGCAGGTTGGTGTTTTTGATGGCAGATTGAACCGTGGGATCGCCAAGAAGTTGGTCCATGGAAGCGCCACTATTCAATCCATTGATCAAGCTGCTGTCCTGGGCCAATGACTGGACGTCGCTCCGCTCTGCCAGGGAAATAAACGCGGGATAATCGCCCAAACGCGAGGTCACATGCGGATTTTGTACCACCAGTCCTGCGAAATCGGCTCTTTTATAATAAGAATCAGGAATTGAACCAACGGCGCGCCCCGCTTTGTCCAGGCCCGTGCTTTGCATGCCGTAGCCCAGGTTATTTACCAACCGGATCCATTTGGGTTCGTTTTCCGATTGAGCGACCTGAGTGGTCCAATAGCTCACATTGAATAGGAAAAAAGAAACCAAAACCAGCCAGGCGGTCCCATTGAGCACTCCCACACAGCCGCCAAGACGGTGATTTAGCCGTTCCCACAATGCGAGCCTCAGGTCGCCGGCCTTGTACTTATAAAAGACGCCCACACGGCGCTGGACCTCGACACCCACCGCCACAAACACGAAATACACAGCCAGAAAGCCGACAAGGGTTGGAATCGCCCAGAGCATAACCGGGTCCGAAGTCACCATATGGGCCACCAGGGGTCTCACCAGCATGCCGACCAGGTGGGCAAAAAGCATGGCTACAAAGATTCCGAAAAAAGAAATTGCGGCGCAAATCGATCCCAGTCGCAGTCCCAGTCCAATGCCGGACGCCAATATCAATAAAGCCAAAATCCAAATTAACATGACATCAATAAAAACCATTTCCGGAAAAATGCACGCGCAAAAATAATTCCGGATCCAAACTCGTGACTCCGCAGCCCGCAGGCAAAGCTGTCTTTCGGCCTGTCATTGTGGATTGCTCCAGGCTGGAAAACTGAGACGCCGGGGTTGACTTTGTATATACGTATGTCTATATTGTTCTAGGAGTTATGGGCGTGTCCTTGTTTGAACAGTTTGCCGCGATGGTTGAGCGGTTGCCGTCGCGGGCGGTGGTGTCGGCGGTGATTCTGCAGCGAAAAATGTTGGAGGATGACCTGGCGCACAAGCGAACTGTGCCCATAAACGATGTTCGCTCCATTATCGCCTTCAGTGATTTCCTTGAAAATACGCCGGAGATCACGCGTTTGGCCAAGGCCATCGTTCCTATTCAACACCTGGGTCTCTATCGCGCGACGGTCAAACGGTTGGTGGAAGCGGGAGAGTTGCCGTGGGAAAGCGCGGGATTATTTGACGCTGCGTTTGCTGCGGCGGGGTTTCAATCACTGAAGACAGGTTGATTTTTGACTCGTAACGGGCCAGCGCGTTTCCGGCTCATCTCACGTCATTTATCAGTTCCCGGTCCATCTGGACTCGACTTTGGCCGTATTTCCGTTACCATGTACCTATGGACTTAGAAGAGCGTGAGATCTTTCTGTTTTTGAAAACGTACGGGGCCACTCACGTGGCCGCGCGCGAAATTTGCCGGCGCGCCGGGGGACGGAGGCGGTACGACGAAGACCATGAATGGGCCAAACCCATTCTGGCGCGAATGATCGAGCGCGGCATTCTTGAAACCAATGCCGAAGGCCAATACCGTGTTAAGCCGCAAAAAAAGAAGAAAGAAGGCAAATGGGTTTCACCCGAAATTGCCAAAATTTTGAAGGAAAACGGCGTTGAAGTTGAAACGGCGGGGCCCGATATCGACGCGGACGATTTCTACGAGCAACTCTGATGCTCGCCGCGCTCCTTAGCACGCTGCTTTTTTCCATCTCCGCCATTTGCGGACAGCGCTCGGCCCGGCAAATTGGCGGTGTGGAGGCAAATTTTTGGAGGATTTGTATCGCCGCCACCTTTCTTGGGATCTGGGCAAACTTCTTCGGAACAAAAGCCAATGGCGACGCACTTCCCATTTTCGCCTTAAGCGGACTATTGGGCATTGGCATAGGCGACACCGGTTATTTTCAGGCGCTCACCCGGCTGGGGACGCGGCGGACGGTCCTGATTTCGCAATGCTTGACCGCCCCGGCGGCCGCGCTCATCGAATGGCTTTGGCTCGGAACCAAATTGAGTTGGAATCAAATTTTGTTTATCGCGGTGATTTTGACGGGTGTTGCCCTGGCGATGGCGCCGGGTGAACACCGGGAAATTCCGCGGCGCGCAATGCGGGAAGGCGTTGTCTTCGGCTTGATTGCCGCGCTGGGAGGCGCCCTGGGAGCGGTCCTGAGCCGCAAAGCTTATGCGGTGGCGTTTGCCTCGGGTGGCGTTTCCGATCCCGGCACCACCGGCTATCAGCGTGTACTGGGTGGCGCACTGGTTCCAGCCGTTATTTTGCTCGTCGCGAAATGGCGTTCGGCTCACGCCCATGGCGGCATTTTTGAATCCAAAACGTTGCACGTCTCACGTGAAAAATGGGTGCGCATCTGGCCATGGGTCGTTGGAAACGGCCTGGCGGGACAGACGCTTGGTGTGTCCGCTATGCAATGGGCGCTGGAGAAAACTCCCACCGGCATCGTCACAGCCACGATCGCCATGACGCCGGTTGTTCTGCTGCCAATGACACGCGTGACGGACGGCGAAAAAATTGGGCTGCGATCTCTCACGGGAGCGGTGATTGGAGTCGGCGGGGTGATCGGGCTGGCATTTTGGAAATGAGTGCGTGTTTGCGCAGTCCGCGGTTACTGCGGGCTTGCGGCTACCGCTTAAATCGTAAATCGTGAATCGTAAATGAATGAAGCATTAAAAGCTGCCGTCGAAAATCTCGGCGTTGAAAGATTTCGCCGCCATATCTTTCTCTGTGCGGGCCCGACGGAGCCAAAATGCTGTCCGGCGGACCAATCGCTGGCGGCGTGGGATTTTTTGAAACGGCGATTGGCTGAGTTAAATCTGGTGGGACCGCGTCCGGCCGTTTATCGCACCAAAGCGAATTGCCTGCGCGTCTGCGCGCAAGGCCCCATTGCGGTGGTTTACCCGGAGGGAACGTGGTATCATAGTTGCACGCCGGCGGTCCTGGAACGAATTATCCAGGAACATTTAATCGGCGGAAAGATTGTGGAGGAAAATGCCTTTGCCAGGAATCCGTTGGAAATTTAACTGCAAACCGCAAATGAAAAATGAAATTTGCTGACCCACCCGAAACGAATTCGCACCGCTACGGCCCGGCTACGCGCTCATTCCGTTTCAACGCTTCAACGCTGTAACGTTTCAACGTCCCCTCATGTGGCAATTCATTCTAAAACGCGTGCTGCACATGATTCCGCTGTTGCTGGGGGTGTCGTTGCTTACGTTTTTATTGATGGCAATTTCCCCGGGAAATTATTTTACCGCGCTTCAGCAAAATCCTCAGATTTCACCTGACACGATTGCCAAACTCAACGCCCAGTTCCATTTGGACCGCCCGTGGTACGTCCAATACGTTTTTTGGCTTAAAAATGTCTTTTGCGGAAATTTCGGGTATTCCATGGCGTATAAAATTCCGGCGACCTCCCTCATCATGGCGCGATTGTGGAACACTTTTTTGCTTTCATTCACCGCGCTGATCATCGCCTGGGGCATCGCCATTCCGCTCGGCATCTGGGCCGCCGTCAAAAAGGATTCATGGGTGGACCACACATGCTCCTTCCTTGCGTTTGTGGGATTGTCCGTTCCCGACGTCCTGCTCTCTCTGTTGGCGCTCTGGTTCGCCGCGGCCACCCGATGGTTTCCCGTTGGCGGCGCGGAAAGCCCCCTCCATGATTTCATGACGTCAGGGCAACAATTTTGGGACATTGTCTATCATCTGATCCTCCCGGCGATTGTCCTGGCGGCGTCGGACCTGGCCGGCATTATGCGCCGGATGCGCTCGTGCCTCCTGGACACATTGCAGGCGGAATATGTTGCCGCGGCGCGCGCCCGCGGCCTGGGCGAAGGCCTGGTCATTTACAAACACGCCCTTCGCAACGCCATCAATCCCCTTCTGACCATCTTCGGTTATTCGCTGGCGGGATTATTGAGCGGGGCATTTGTGGTCGAAAACATTATGGCCTGGCCCGGTCTTGGACGCCTGACAGTGGAAGCGTTCTTTGCAAAAGATTCGTACCTGGTCGTGGACGGCGTCGTCATGGCCACCGCGCTCCTGGTGGTCGGAAATTTTGTGGCGGATATTCTCCTGGCCTTGATTGATCCGCGTATCCGCTTCAAATAAATGGAAACGACCGAACCAAGCCCGGTGATTGAAATACAGCCTGTGCTGTCGCCCTGGCGATTATTTTGGCAGCGGCTCAGGCGGCGAAAAATTGCGATTGCCGGCGGCGTCATTTTGATCATCCTTTATACGATTTCCATTTTCGCCGGTTTTATCTCACCGTATCGTTACGACACCACGCATGATAACGCCTTTTTCCATCAGCCTGTCTGGCCCGAGTTTCGCGGATTTCATTTCGTAGTTCCAAAAACTGAGCAGGAACCCGGCGACTATGTCTATCAGGAAAACCGGGCCGACACCAGGCCGCTCCATTTCTTCGTCAGCGGCAGTTCCTACAAATTGATCGGCTTCATCCCCTGCTCGATTCATTTATTTGGCACTGGCGATGATGATTATCCTGTTTATCTTTTTGGCGCGGACCAATTCGGGCGTGATGTTTTTTCGCGATTGCTTTACGGGTCGCAAATTTCGCTTTCCATTGGCGTCGTCGGGATTCTGATTTCATTCACCCTGGGCCTGATTATTGGGGGAATTTCCGGCTATTTAGGCGGGAGAGTAGACACGGTTCTCATGCGGTTTTGCGAACTCATCATGTCCATCCCGGCGTTGTATTTGATCATCTCGCTGCGCAATACGTTCCCGCCGAAAATGAGTTCGTCGCAGGTCTATGCCATGATCGTAATTATCCTGAGCGTGATCGGCTGGGCGAGTATGGCGCGCGTGATTCGCGGTATGGCCCTTGCCCTGCGCGAACAGCAATTTGTCCTGGCCGCCCGTGCCATGGGCCAGTCTCATTTGAGGGTGGTTTGCCGCCATATTTTGCCCAATACCTTTTCCTACGTCATCGTTTCGGCCACACTCAGCGTGCCGTATTATATTCTCAGCGAAGTCGTTTTAAGTTACCTGAGCGTCGGTATCCAGGAGCCGCAGGCGAGTTGGGGACTCATGCTCGACGCCGTCCGAAATAACACCGAGTATATGCAACGTTTCCCGTGGTTGCTGGCGCCGGGAGCGGCGATTTTTGTGACGGTTCTTGCTTTCAACTTTCTCGGAGATGGTTTAAGAGACGCTGCGGACACGAAACAAACTTAAAGATAAAAATCAAAACCCAATTGCCATGCGCGAGGAATCATTGAATTTTCTGAAAACCCTGGTCAATACACCCAGCCCCGTGGGCCATGAGGCCAAAGGCCAGCGTGTTTGGATGGATTACGCCGCGCAATTTGCGGACACGACCTATTCCGACTCGTATGGCAACTGCGTGGCCGTGCTGAACCAGGGCGGTTCTCCGCGCCTGATGCTGGCGGGCCACGCCGACGAAATTGCTTTGACGGTCAATTACATTGATTCTGATGGATTCATCTATGTCCGCAAAATGGGCGGCGTTGACGCGGCCATTACGAAGGCCCAACGCATCGTCATTCATACCCGCAACGGCCCGGTCAAAGGCGTCGTTGGCAACGTCGCGCCGCATTTGACCAAGGGCGATGAAAGCCCCAAACCGCCCAAAATTCATGACCTCTTCATCGACATCGGAGTGCGCAACGCCAAAGAGGCGAGAAAATTAATCCAGATTGGCGATCCGATTACATTGAGCGACGAATTTGATTTGTTGCAGGGCGACCTGGCGGTGGCTCGCGCTTTTGACAACCGGATTGGCACCTTTGCTGTGGCCGAGACCCTGCGATTGTTGGGGGGACTAAAAGGTAAACTCAAGGCGGAAGTCTGCGCCGTGTCGAACATCCAGGAAGAGGTCGGCCTGCTGGGGGCGCGGCAAATTGCGTATTCACTCAAGCCGGACGTCGCCCTGGTAGTGGACGTGACGCACGCCACGGATTATCCAACCATCAGCAAGACCCAGCACGGCGATATCAAAATTGGCGCCGGCCCCACCATCACCCATGGCGGCAGTAGTCATCCGGAAGTGGTTTTGCGCATCGAACAGGTTGCCAAATCGAAAAAGATTCCCCTGCAACATGAGGCCATGTCCTCCTCATCCGGCACGGATGCTGATGCCATCTTCTGGACGCGCGGCGGCATTCCCAGCGCGTTGATCAGCCTGCCCAACCGATACATGCACTCGCCGGTCGAATTGGTGAGTCTTAAAGACCTGGAGATGATTCCCGAACTAATGGCGGCGTTCGCGCTGTCCCTCAAGTCGAGCGAAGCATTCAAAGTGAAAATCTGAAAGACGGCACAGTATGTCGCCGGCCCTTGATGGCTGGCCGCGCTGGAGCCCGCTTCGCATATGTCCTCTAGGACCTATAGGTCCTATTTCCCGGTCACAAACCTGGAGATTTACCCTTCTGCCTCTTTTTCAAAAAAGCGGAAGATTTCCAATTCACTGCAATATCCCGCAATCCAGTCCGTATAGGTCAATGAGGCCGCATGGCGAAGCGCCGCAGCCTCGGAAACTTTAAGAGATTTAAACGTTATGAATAATACAAAGATTAAAAAAACGCTGCTGCTGGCGATTGGCGGAGTTTTTGTCTGGTGGGCATGGAAATCGCCCGCGCAGGACGCCACCGGTGTAATGGCCTCCCCGCAAATGCCTTATGCCGTCACTCAGGTCCTGGAACTGGAACAGGCCAAAATTGGCGATTCGACAATCATCGCCTACGTTAAAAGTTCCGGGACCTCCTATAATTTAAATGCTTCCCAGATTGTTTTTCTGCGGCAGCAGGGCGCCTCCGATGCCGTGATTACGGCGATGTTGAGCCAGCCGCGAACGAGCGATCCCGCCATAAACGTTCCAGCGCCAGAGGCAATGCCGGCGTCGGCGCCGCAGTTCGCGCCCGTCGCGACGAGTGCGAGCACGAGTGCCCCGGCGATCGTCGCGCAACCCCCTGTGACATACGTGCAGAGTGCGCCGGCATCCGATGATTATTCCTACTATTATCCGTCCACGTATTACGCGTCTTACGGCTGGCCGCATTTTTGGTTTCCCTGGTCTTATGGCTGGGGTTGGCACGGAGGAGCCTGGGT
>DASXFM010000559.1:0-6268 GCA_036489615.1 Verrucomicrobiia bacterium
GCTTCTAAGTGATGAGCCGGGCTTGAACCAAAAACTCCTGCATCCCAGCCGTGCCCACCAGCGCGAGTATTGGGTCCAGGTCGAACGAATTCCATCGTCGGAACAATTGAAGACGTTGGAGCGCGGCGTTAGTATTCAGGGCCGCAAAACACTGCCGTGCCGGGCGTGGATGATTGAGCCGCAACCGGTGTCCGCTGATGCCGATGGGCGTTCCGACATATCCGTGCGCCCGGCGGTCGTCCCGCCGCGCAATCCGCCCATTCGTTTCCGTAAGACCGTTTCTGATTGCTGGATTGCGCTTGAGTTGGTCGAGGGCAAAAACCGGCAAGTTCGTAAGATGACTGCGGGTATCGGGCATCCCACTCTGCGCCTGATTAGGGTAAGAATCGGAGATTTTTGGCTCGCTGATTTGCAACCGGGTCGATGGATAATCCTCTCGGAGGATTTATCCTCTCATTTGTTGAAGTGTTGATCTGCCGTCGCTGAAACTATGGCCTTTGCGAGCCACGGTGCTTCAACTCTTTTCCTTTTCCCTTAAAGAGTGTAAATTTGATACATGATGGATGTTGCTGAAATTGCGGCGTTGCGATTGGACAATCTCCAGGTTCGCGCGCCGATGCCGGGCGAACGGTTTGAACCGCTCGCGCGTGAAATCGTTGCTCTCAAAAAACAACTCAACGCCGTGATCCTGGCTCATAACTATCAGGTACCCGAAATCCAGGACGTGGCTGATTATGTGGGCGATTCCCTGGGCCTGTCACAGGAAGCCGCTAAAACAAGCGCCGACGTCATTGTTTTTGCCGGTGTGCATTTCATGGCGGAAACCGCGAAGATTTTGAACCCGGACAAGATCGTTGTATTGCCGGACAAAGACGCCGGCTGTTCGCTTGAGGAAAGCTGTCCGGCGCCCAAACTGGCGCAATTACAGGCGACGAATCCAAATTTTTGGACCATCGCCTACATCAATTGCAGTGCCGCCGTCAAGGCGCTGTGCGACGTTATTTGCACGAGCGGCAACGCCGAAAAAATCGTCCGGGCAGCGCCCCGCGACAGGGATTTGCTATTTGTCCCTGATGAGAATCTTGGCCAATGGGTCATGGAACAAACGGGACGGCCCATGACTTTGTGGAAAGGCAACTGCTACGCCCATGTTGAGTACCGTAGCAATACGATCCTGGCTTTGAAGTCGCAATTCCCGGACGCCAAAGTCGTGGTTCACCCGGAAAGTCTGCGCGAAGTGCGGGATCTGGCCGACGTCGTGGCATCAACAGAAAAGATGATCACGTTTTGTAAAACCGATCCGGCCAGACAGTTTATTGTCGTGACTGAATCAGGAATTATTCATCGCATGCGCAAGGAATGTCCCGGCAAGGAATTCATCTGCACCCCCACATTTGACGTGATGCGCCTGCCCACGGACAGTTGCCGTTGCAGCGAGTGCAAATACATGAAGATGAACACATTAGAAAAAGTCCGCGACTGCATGAAACGCCTCGCGCCGCGAATCGAATTGCCGCCCGAAATTCTGGCCCGCGCCCGCCTCCCGATTGAACGCATGCTTCAAATCTCCGCCGCCCGGATCGAAAATGCGGGATGATTTGCAGAGCATAATCAGAAAAACTTGTTCACAGGTTGTTCACAACCTGATGAATTTGCTTTTATTTTGAATCGTTTGGTTTATACTGGTTTGCCAATTGGAATGAACAAATCGCTTCTGAACCTTTTGGCTGCCGTAATCGTTTTTTGGAGTTCGCACGCTTTGGCGGACGATACCACCAATATTTCTTCACAGGCGAGTACCGACGCCATCAATGCCTTTCTGCAGATCCAGGCGCAACTTCATGAAACACAAATGAGCGTGGAGAGCAACCGCCAGCAAACGGTTGCCGCGCTGACTCGAAACGCCGATGCCCTGGTTACCGACATTCAGCTTAGGGAAAAGAACATGGCGACTGAAACCCAATCGGCCCAACGCGTGGAGCAAACTATGCTTTTCGTGGCGATCGTCGGAATGGTCGTGCTGGCGGTGGTCGTCACCATGGTCTTTCTGCAATTGCGAACGGCGACCAAATTGATTGAACTGGCCATGGCAACCCCCCACCTTACCATGAATGGCTCGCGTGCTTTGCCCGTGGTAGAAACCCCGGTCGCCCTGCCGCCGTCCGCCCGCGCCGCGCTTGAATTTTCCAATGCCCGCCTGCTGGGCGTTATTGAACGCCTCGAAAAACGGATCCTCGAACTGGAACATTCTGCGCGGACGCCCCTGGAAGACGGAAATTCGTCCGTATCCGAAACTCCTGATCAACGCCGGTTGACGGATTTGATTGTGGAAGGACAACTCTTTTTGGACACGAACAAGCCCGAGAAGGCCATTTTCTGCTTCGACGCGGCGCTGGAAATGCAACCGGGATTTTCGGACGCGCTCATCAAAAAAGCCGCGGCGCTGGAAAAATTGGAGAAAACCGACGAGGCGATTGCCTGTTACGACCGCGCAATCAATTCTGAAGATTCGGCCACAACCGCTCTGTTGCAAAAAGGGGGGTTGCTCAACCGGCTCGCCCGGTATGAAGAAGCTCTCCAATGCTACGAACGCGCTCTACAAACACAGGAGAAAAAGGCGGCAGACGGGGGGGCATAGCCGGTCGGATTGACTGCGAGCCGTGGAAGGTTGAGCGAGGGTGATCAGTTGAACCGGACCCGACCGCGTTCCGTTTCAATCTGGTGCCGCATCATTTCAATCTTCATCTTTAGCAATTCGCGATTTTCTTCGGTCCGTTCGTTTAGTTCCTTCTGCAGTTCCTGGATGCGTTCCTGGTAGGCGCGTATTCGGTCCTGCATGGGCGTTTGCAATCGGTCCAACCGATGGACGAGTTCGGCGATTTCCGCGGCGGCCAGTCGCTGCGCTTCCAATAATTCTGCGCGCTGGGCGGCCAACCCTTGCACGACTGCCTCTCTCAGTGTTTGCGCAAGATACGGCGCCAGATCTGTGGCCGCGGGCGCGGACGGCGGCTGCCGCTCGATCCGGCGCAATTTGCCAACCGCCGACCCCATCCGTTGTTGGCGGAGTAACCGGGCAACGACAAACAATGCCAAAATGGAAACGGCGGCGAGAGCGATGACGAGCCATTCGTCACGTGAGCGGATGTTTTGCGCCTGCCTTTGCGCGTCCAAAACCTGGTTGTGCATGGCGGCGGCCTGGTCGCGTTCCTGGTCGGCCTGGCTTTGAGCCCGCGCGCGATCGGTTTGCGCCTGTTGTTGCTGTTGCTGCGCCAGCAACACCGCCTGTTGCGCGATTTGCGCTTGATGCTGTTCGGCCTGCGCCAATTCGTGCTCCTGCTGCGCATGCTCATGTTCGGCGGCCACCTGTTGGTTCAGTGTGCCCGGCATCATCGCCTCGTTCATCGCCACCAGCGCAGCCTGCACGTGATCGTCAATCGTATCGCCCTGACGAACGATGAGTTGGCCGGCGTCAAAATGGGCTGAAACGACAATTCGTCGCACGGAATAGTCCCGCGCCTGTTTGGTAAGGGCAATGTCGGGAAAGCAATCCGGTTGAAGAAATTGCGCCAACGCGCCGGCCAACGGCATCTGTTCCTCAGAGAATTGCTTGCGGAACTTCGCGCGGGCCGCGGAAATCCCGGAGATATTATCGAGGCTGATCACATGTCCCTGGCGCCAGGCCCGCTGAAAAGTGAATTTTTCGTTGACGTTGGTGACATTGAGGACTCGGACTTTCTTTTTGTAAACAAAATGCGCCGGCACCGCATCGGGTTGCACAGGGTCTGTCATCGCGTGCTGCAGCAGCCCGAGCCATTTGTCACGCAACTCCACGCCCGAACCAGCGCGCGCCCAAGTGACCGCCAGTTCGGTGGTTACAGGAAACGCCTTATGTTCTACATTGTAGGCCGTGACCAGATATCCAAAATCAGACGCTTCAATGGTGGAATTGTCGATGGCCGGCTGATGGTATGCCGCGATAACGGCGTTGGAAAAGCTTTGATGGGCCCTGGCAAAAGCGGCAAGGAAATTCGCAGCCATTACATTGGTCTGGTCGTTGAACTGGTGGTAGATGGCGGCGATTCCCTGGGCCGTGGAAACTTTCAACGCGGCGGTAGCCTGCGGGTCCATGATATCAAACGGCGCGGCGGCCACGATGTCCTGCGTGGCTTTGTCCCCGATCTTGTAAACGGGAAGGGCGCTGGCCTGGAGCGACAGGTAACCCAGCGCGAATAAGCACGCTCCCAAAACGTGTTTTACAATGACCATAAAAAGGATTTTTGCTCGCTGATTTTTTGTTTGCCGTTCCAAAGCGTAGCGCGCCACGCCGCGAGCGTTCCAAGCTTTTTATATTTCTGCCCGGCCAAAGTCAACGAAATCCAATGGTGAAAGATTTTTGGCGTGACGGTTTGTTCCAGGACAGCTTCCGTAGGCATTCCGCCGGCGCCGACGCCGCGCAACTCCACGCGCAGCTTGAGCGCCAGGTGGCGGGCATGTTGCGCATTCCAACAAACGTCAAAGCGAATGCCGGAGACCGCATTGGTGTGTTCCAGCAGCCACGCCTGGTATGCGTCGCGGTCAAAGAGACTCGGCGACGTAGCCACCGCTCCATTTGTGTCCATCAGCAGCGGCAGCACTTTGATAACATGCCCGGTCGGGGAATTGGAAACGGAATCAGCCCGAAGATCGTGACCCCAAAGGAGCAGGCACGCGAGAGTGAAAAGAAAAATTAATCGCGGCCATTGCATGGCAGAACGATGAACCAGTCGCCGTTCCATTTCAATCTTCAATTGAGTCAACGCCTAATCGGGGTCGATTTAAAAATTCATGGCGCGACTCGAAATTTGGCGCGATGATTAAGAAATGAGCATTACTCCTCAATCACCCATGCGCGAAGTGCTGGAGCTTTTTCCCGGCGCGCAACGGGCCTTGTTTCGCCGTTATCACATTGGCGGCTGCAGTAGTTGCGGGTTTGGTCCTGACGAAACTCTGGCCCAGGTCTGCGCACGCAACGGAAACCTCGACGCTGACGAAGTCATGGCTCACATTCAATCCAGCCACGAACAGGACGCGAAAATTCTCATTGCGCCAAAGGACCTGGCCGAGTTATTGCAGCGCGACCCGTCTGTAAAGCTAGTGGATGTCCGCTCGCGAGAGGAGTTTGAAGCGGTCCATATCTCCGGCTCAGTCCTGCTCTCACAGGATGTGATGCGCGAACTCATGGCCAGTGGTTCAAACACTAAACCGATTGTGGTTGTGGACCACCAGGGCAAAAACGGCCTGGATGCCGCCGCCTATTTCATGGGGCACGGATTGCAAAATGTCCTGTGCCTGCGCGGAGGAATTGATGCCTGGGCCTTGGAGGCGGATTCGAAAATCAGGCGATACAAACTTGGTTAATCGCAGGGAAAATCAAAAAATTCCAGAGGAACTTTCTCCCGCCATTGTCTCTCGTAATAAGCGAATTTCGGCAAATCCCGAGACTTCGGGAAAGTTCGGTCGTGACCAGGGGGAGGGCGCGACGAAAAAATATACGAAAATAAATTTGACAGGAAATCTTTTCGTTTTATAAATGTGTCGTTGTCATAATTACCTTTTTACTGGCTGAAGATGTCACAAAGTTCACACGGAAAGCATGATATGAAAAAATTTTTTGTCTCCGCGAGTTTAGTAGCCATCGGCGCCGCCAGTCTCCATGCGGAAGAATACGCCCCCGACTTTACGGCGATGGATGCCACGAAGCCCTGGACGGTTTCCGGGACTTTTCGCGGGTTTTATGACGACAACTTCACCACCAGCCCCAATGGCCAAAAGCAGGGCAGCGCGGGATTTGAAGTCAGTCCCCAGGTCAGCTTAATTATGCCGCTGCAGCAGACTGAACTTGGTCTGCGCTACACCTACGGATTGTATTATTATCAGCAGCGCGAAAACCAGGGAGCCAACCCGATTGACCAGTCGCATGAGGCTGATTTGTGGGTGGACCACGCGTTCAATCAGCGCTGGGAAGGTAAGATTCAGGACAGCTTCACCTCGCAACAGGACCCGCAGTTGACCGCCTCAGGGACTGCGTTGCCGTACCGCGTGGAAGGCAATAACATCCAAAACGTCGGCACAATCTCGACTCATACGGAGTGGAGCATGTTGTTCAGCACGGATTTGGCATATCAAAACACATGGGTTGACTATGCTAATAGTTCAGGGTCTCTCTTGAGTCCCTCATATGCTGCTTTGTTGAACGAGGATGTACACTCAGCCTGGGTGACTTTGAATT
>DASXFM010000561.1:0-22532 GCA_036489615.1 Verrucomicrobiia bacterium
CTGAGCGACCACCCGATTGCCTACTGGCGGTTGAATGAGCCGTCAGGCAGCGCCATCGCTTACGATTACGTTGGGGGCTACAACGGCACTTATGGGTCCGACACAACCAATGGTTTGCCGGGCGTGCCTTTTGCCGGCGCCGCCGGTGAATTGGGTGTGGCCATGGACAGCAGCGACAGCTCGTCGAATGCAATTGGTCACGTCTCGACTCCGGGCATCAATTTGACCACGAACAGTGTGACGCTCGTGTGCTGGGTGTATTCGTTCGCCAGCCAGGTCAATCCGTCGGGTTTGGTTTTCCTCCGCGACAGCGCCAATGTCAACGTTTTCGGTTCCCAGGTCGGCGGTGGCCAAACCTTCGATTATACATGGGGTAACAATTCGGCAACTTACAATTACGCTTCCCCCCTGGTAGTGCCGATCAACACCTGGTGTTTGACAGCGCTGGCGATCACGCCGTCCAACGCCACGCTCTACTTCTTCGATTCGCAAACCAGCGGCAGCGCGGTCAATGGCGTTACCAACGCGTTGCAGTCGTTCGCGGCCGGATTTGCGCTGGGCGCGGACAACCAGGCAATCACCAGCAACCGCACTTTTAACGGCAAAATGGACGAAGTAGCGGTATTTAATTACACGATGTCGGCCAGCCAATTGCAGCAGCTTTATGCTGCCGCGACCACGGTTCCGGTCACCGTCAACCCGAATCCGACGAACATCGTGTTCTCGGCCACAAACAATCTGCTCTACCTGAAATGGCCGGTTGACCACATTGGTTGGCAATTGCAGGCGCAGACCAACAAGACATCGGTGGGCATTAGCACCAACTGGGCGAACTATAACCCTTCGACTGGCACGAACCAGGTGGCTATCCCGATCAATCTCACCAACGGAACCGTATTTTACCGTTTGATTTACGCGCCATAGCCTGGCGGGAAACGAAAAGAATCACTTAAAAAACAATGCAAATGACAACGCGCTTATTGGTCATCAAGGCTGGCGATCGGGATAATTTGCCGCGGACGAAGGGCGCGGCCTTGAGTGGATTGACACCGGGCGTGAACGAGCAGCGCGCGTTCACGCTCGTCGAATTGCTCGTGGTCATCGCCATTATCGCCATCCTGGCGGCCATCCTGATGCCGGTGCTGCATGCGGCCCAGGAAAAGGCAAAGCAAAGCACTTGCCTGAATAACATGAAGCAATTGGAATTGTGCTACAACATGTATGTCCAGGATAACAACGATAATTTGCCGCTGAATTTCACCAGCACCGCCCTAACCACCCCTGGCAATTGGATACAAGGCCAATGCAATCAACAGGACGGAACATCCGGAAGCGGGGATGTGGCGGACTATAATATCCGGACTTCCGCGCTTTACCCCTATAATCAACAAGCCAAGATTTATGTCTGTCCGTCGGTTACGAGGTTGATCGGCCCGGTGGACGGGAGCCAGGCGTCCCTGGCGAGGCAGAAATCCGGCATCACGGTTCCCATAAACGCCCTGGTGCCCCAGGTGCGGAGCTGTTCTATTAATTACTCCATGGGCGGAAATTCCGCCCAATCCTCAGCCGGTCCATGGAATATCACCGCTCAGGGAGAAGGGCCGTGGAATTCGTATGGGAAAATGAGTTCAATTCTGGCGACGCGCGTTTCCGACGAAATGGTCTTTGCGCAGGAAGCCGAATCCTCTCTGAGCGATGGATGCTTTGCCATGTTTCCAATGGATTACGCCAGTCCGATAAATTCCTGGTTTAATGAGCCGGGAAATCGCCATGACAATGGCGAGAATTTTTCCTTTGCCGATGGCCACGTTGAGTATTGGCATTGGGTTAACCAGGATATAGCCAGTCTTCAGAATGCCTCCGCGGACTCGACTGGCCAGGGAGACGGCGGACAAGGTACCTCCTTAACGGCCAACGCCCCTTATACTGATTTATACCGGGTTGAGGCCGCAGCCGCCACGATTCCTTGAATGATCCGGTTTTCTTCCCAGGCAACGAATGGCTGCACGGCGCGAAATTCACAAGTTTCCCATAGGAAAGAAAAAATCAAATATTTCGAGGGCGATTAAGGGATCCGCGCTCGTGCTTTTCATGGCATCAGTGGCTTTCGCCGCTTTCGGTACGCCATCGGGTCCGGTGGGATTGCTCGTAAATGGCGTAACCAATCCACTGGCGATTGACCGTGACGCGACGCGATTCACGTGGATGTCTAAAGATACGGAAAGAGGAGAGTGTCAGACCGCGTATGAAATACTTGTGTTCTCAAGTTTCCGGAACGCTTCAACGCCGCTCATTTGGGACAGTGGTAAAGTCGATTCAGATCAATCGGCTTCGGTAGAATATGAAGGCAAACCATTGGCGGCGGCGACCCGCTTCTGGTGGAAGGTTCGTGTCTGGGATCAATCGGGCAAGGCCGGTCCTTACAGCGTTTTGGCTTATTTTGACACCGGCTTAAATCAAGACGAATGGGCGGCCAAATACATTTGGGATGGGACGACTAACTCGAATAATTTCGCTTACTTCCGAAGAACGTTTGTGGTGACGAGCAAGCCGGCTCTGGCCAAAGTCTATGTGACGGCGCACAACGATTATCTTCTCTATCTTAATGGTCATCCGCTGGGACGTGGACCGGCGAGGTGTGATCCCTATCATTACGGCCAATACAATGCCTACGACATTACCGAACTGGTGAAAACCGGCACAAACGCATTTGCCGCCATTGGACATTGGCGGAATGATTGGAATAACGCCGGCGTTGATGCCCAGCCGGCCTTTTTATTGGAAGCGCGGATTGATTATCCCGATGGTTCCTCTTCAGCGATTGGAACCGGTAACTCCTGGAAGGTTCTGGCCCACACCGCCTTTATCGAAACCAGGCCGGCCAACTTCCCCGTCGGCAACCCATGGGACCGGACCATTCAATTTGATTCGCGCCTGGAGCCGCCGGGTTGGCAGGCAATCGGATTTGATGATTCAGGCTGGGCTCCGGCCACGGTCGTGGACCGGTCTGACTACCATTTATTCGCGCAGATGGCGCCAATGGAGCGCGAGCAGGCCGCCCTCAAGCCGGTCAGCATTACCTCAACGAACGGCGCGTGGCTGATCGATTTCGGGCGCTGCATCGACGGTTGGCCCAGGCTCACGATGCGCGAAAATCGGGCAGGCGACGTGGTTCGCGTCGAATATTTTCAAATGACGGGCGGACGCAAGCCCGCCGGATGGGACGAATATACCTGTCATGGCGGCCCGGAAACCTGGAACGCGGATTTCGGACGGCACGCATCATTTCAAGTGCTCAAGATTACCGGCTATAAAGGAAAATTAGGGGCTTCCGACGCGCGCGGGATGTGGGCCTATAGCGATGCCGAGGTCGAGGGCCGTTTTCATTGTTCGAGCGATTTGCTCAATGACATTTACGAAATGTGCGAGCGTTCGGCGCGCCAGAATATTCAACAGGGCATCATCAGTGTGGATGCGAACCGCGAACAAGCGTCGTGGCTGGCCGATAGTTGGAACATTGGGAACGTTGTGCTCTACAATGATCGTGATACGGTGATGATTGACAAGGTTGTGCGGGATTATGCCGCAGAACAGTTTCCCAACGGATATATTTCCGCCTGCAGTCCGGGATCCCGACGAGGCGAACATCCAACGCCCGTGCAGGAATCCCGCCGGATTCCCGAATGGGACATGTATTGGCCCATGCTGTTGTGGCAACAATATTTATTTTCAGGTGACGAAACGCTTCTCCGCCAGATGGCGCCGCACCTGACGCGCTGTATGGAATGGATCAAACCATTCCAGGATCCGAAGTCCAAATTGCTCGATCCTCCCGGATGGCGCATCTCAGATTATGCCGGTGGCAACATGCCCAATGGCGGCTATAATGTTGCTACGGCCTGCCAGTACTATGATAACTTGCTCATTGCTTCCAAAGTATTCTCGGTTTTAGGACAAACGAAGCAAAGCGAGGATTATTTGGGTCAGGCTGAGCAGGTCAAAGACGCCATCAATGCTCATTTGTTCAACGGCGATTATTATCTTGCCCGAACTGATACCAACAAATTTTTTCCGCTGGCATCAGCGTGGGCCTTGCGTTTCAACATCGAGCCCGAAGCGGACAAATCAAAAATTCTTAATTCTATTGAAAAGGCCGGAACACCGGACATTGGCGGCTATGGCGGTGACGCCTTGTACAGCGGCCTGTTCAACGCTGGTGGCGGGGCGTTTGCAGTGGCCGACCTCAATCGCTATCGTCCGATGTTGGAAGAGAACAAAGCGTGTTGGGAAGGTTTCAAACTTATCCGAGGCTACCAACCAAATCACGCCTGGACCTCGTATCCGGCTTATATTTTCCTGAAATATATCTGCGGTATCCAGCCGACGAGCGGCGGCTTTGCCACGTTCGATATTCGACCGGAGACCGGCGGGCTCGCTTTTGCCGAGGGCGCGGTGCCTACGGTTAAGGGACTTATCACCACACGCTGGGAAAAGGGCCGTGATGGCAGTTTTTCACTTGGAATTAAAGTTCCCGCCAATACATGCGCTTCCATTTACCTTCCCAAATTCTCCAGTGGAGATGTTACAATCACTGAATCCGGGAAGCAGATCTGGCCGGCGACAAAAATAAATGACGCTGGAGTGCTTGCCGTTTCGGAGGAGGATCCGTCGGTCAAATGTGTGGTCCGCGGAGGAGAGTATCATTTTCGGGAAATGCCGTAGAGTCCCCAAATTATGCAAAAAAATTTCAGTCCAGAGGACGTCCCCGAAAATGGAGTACATGCGTTCATCTCTTCGAGAATTTCGGAAGCAGCCGGGAAATTTTTAGTCCTGGTGATTATACTTGCGGCATTTGCCGCTTTCGGCACGCCATCGGCTCCGGTGGGATTGCTCGTTAATGGCGTTAGCCAACCCCTGGCGATTGACCGTGATGCGACGCGTTTCACGTGGATGTCCAAAGACTTGGAACGCGGAGAACGCCAGACGGCGTATCAGATTGTCGTTTTTCAAGATGCACGGCCCGCTTCAACGCTTCAACACTTCAACACTTCGACGATCATCTGGGACAGCGGCAAAGTGGATTCAGATCAATCGGCATCGGTGGAATACGCCGGCAAGGCGTTGCCGGCGGCGACTCGATTTTGGTGGAAGGTTCGTGTCTGGGACCAGGACGGCAAGGCTGGCCCTTACAGTGCGCCGGCTTATTTTGACACCGGTTTGAACCAGGGTGAATGGACGGCGGACTACATCTGGGACGGAACGACAAATCGAAACAACTTTGCCTATTTCCGAAAAACATTTCTGGTCACGAACAAACCGGTGCTGGCCGAAGTTTATGTGACGGCGCACAACGATTATCTTCTGTATTGCAATGGGCATCTCCTGGGCCGCGGTCCCGCCCGCTGCAATCCTGGTTCTTACGGACAATACAATGCTTATGACGTAACCGCGCTTTTGAGACGCGGCACGAATGTGTTTGCGGCGATCGGGCATTGGTCCGGCAATTGGGGTAACGCTGTCGGCATCAATGCCAGGCCGGCTTTCCGCCTGCAAGCGCGGCTCGATTTTCCTGACGGCTCATCCACCGAGATGGGGACTGATGATTCATGGAAGGTCATGGCGGATACGGCCTACATTGAAACCAACGTATCGTATTTCGGTTCGGGTTCGAATAATCGAGCTGCCATTCAATTCAATTCGCTCCTGGAGCCGCCCGGCTGGGAGTCCATTGGTTTTGATGATTCTGAATGGGCATTCTCGACGATCGTGGACCGGTCTGACTATCGTTTGTTCGCGCAAATGGCGCCGCTGGAACGGGAACAGGCCGAACTCAAACCGGTGAGCATTCTATCCACGAACGGCGTATGGATGTTGGATTTTGGCCGGTGCATTGACGGCTGGCCAAAAATCACAATGCGCGCAAATCGGCCAGGCGATGTCGTGCGCGTCGAGTATTTTCAAATGACCGGCGAACGAAAGGCGGCCGGGTGGGACCAATATACCTGTCACGGCGGCACAGAGACCTGGGACGCGGACTTTGGGCGGCACACGACATTTCAAGTGCTTAAGATCAGCGGCTATAGAGGAAAATTAGGGACTTCTGACGTGCGGGGGATGTGGGCCTATTGTGATGCGGATGTCGAAGGGCGCTTTCATTGTTCAAACGATTTGCTCAATGAGATTTATAAAATGTGCGAGCGTTCGGCGCGGCAGAACGTTCAGCAGGGTGTGATCAGCGTGGACGCAGATCGCGAGCAATCGCCGTGGCTGGGCGACGCCTGGAACATCGGCAATGTTTTGCTCTATAATGACCGCGATACGATGATGATCGACAAGGTCGTTCGTGATTTTGCCGGAGAACAATTTCCCGACGGATATATTCCGGCCGTCAGTCCGGGACACAGGTTTGCTGACGCCGATCCGGGGCGTCGCATTCCCGAATGGGCGATGTATTGGCCGATGTTGCTCTGGCAACAATACTTGTTTTCGGGTGACCAGACACTTTTGCGCGAAATGGCGCCGCGTCTGACGCATTTGCTCGTGTGGATTAAGGACAGCCAGGACCCGGTGACGAAATTATTAAATCCGGTCACGCAGTGGCGTATTTCCGATTATGTCGGCGGCAACATGCCCAACGGCGGCTACAATGCGGCGACCGCCTGCCAATACTATGACAATCTATTAATTGCCGGCCGCATCTTTTCAGTGTTGGGGCAGAAAGACGACAGTGATAATTATATCCAGCAGGCCGCGGAACTTAAAACAGGAATCAACGCGCATCTTTTTAATGGCAAATACTATCTTGCGCGGACTGACCGGAAAGAAATGTTTCCATTGGCGTCGGCCTGGGCGCTGCGGTTCAATATCGAGCCGGAGGCCGACAAATCCAAAATTCTTGAGATCATTGAAAAGGCCGGAAAGCCGAACGTGGGCGGTTATGGAGGCGACGCCTTTTACAGTGGATTATTCAATGCGGATGGCGGGGCCTTTGCCGTGCAGGACCTGGCCCGATATCGGATCATGCTCGACGGCAATAAAGCCAATTGGGAGGGATTTTATGCAGGCCGAAACGTGGAAGTAAATCATGCCTGGACTGCGTATCCTGCGTATATCTTTCAAAAATATATCTGCGGCGTCCAGCCCACGAGCGGCGGATTCGCCACGTTTGATGTCTGTCCGAAGACCGGCGGCCTCACCTATGCCGAGGGTACGGTGCCTACGGTAAAGGGACTTATTATCACGCGGTGGGAAAAGGACGACGACCAGAACTTTTCACTTGGGATTAAAGTTCCCGCCAATACGCGTGCTTCCGTTTACATCCCAATATTCTCCAACGGAAATTTCACGATCACGGAGTCTGGAAAACGTATATGGCCCGCCACAGAGATCAAGGACCGCGGAGTGCTTGCTGTTTCGGAAGAGGATTCATTGATCAAATGCGTCGTTGGCGCAGGCGAATATCACTTTCGGGAAATGCCTTAGAATTCTAAAATTATGCAAAGAGAATTCAGTCAAAGGAACGTCGCTGAGAAATTTTCGATCCTCCTTATTTTGTTGGTCGCCTTTGGCGCCTCCGGCAGTCCGTCGGCGCCGGTGGGATTGCTCGTAAATGGTGTAAATGAGCCGCTGGCGATTGATCGTGACGCGACGCAATTTACCTGGATGTGCAAAGATTCGGAACGCGGAGAACGTCAGACGGCGTATCAGATTGTCGTCTTTCAAGATGCACAGCCCGCTTCAACGCTTCAACACTTCGACGCTTCAACGATCTGGGACAGCGGCAAAGTGGATTCAGATCTGTCGGCATCGGTGGAATACGCCGGCAAGGCATTGCCGGCGGCGACCAGGTTCTGGTGGAAGGTTCGTGCCTGGGACCAGGACGGCGAGGCCGGCCCTTACAGCGCGCCGGCTTATTTTGATACCGGTTTGAACCAGGGAGAATGGACCGCAGACTACATCTGGGACGGAACGACGAATCAGAACAACTTCGCGTATTTCCGAAAAACATTTTTGGTCACCAATAAACCGGCGCTGGCCAAGGTCTATGTGACCGCGCACAACGATTATCTATTGTATTGCAATGGGCAGTGCCTGGGTCGCGGTCCCGCCCGTTGCAATCCTTATCTCTATGGCCAATACAATGGTTATGATATAACGGGACTCTTAAATCATGGCACGAATGTATTTACGGCGATCGGACATTGGGTGGGAACATGGAACGATTCCGGTGTGAACGCCCGGCCGGCATTTTTACTGGAAGCCCGGTTGGCATATGCTGATGGATCAACTTCCACGATTGTCAGCGACAAATCATGGAAAGTCCTTGCCCATACCGCATTTATCGAAACCAATGCGATTTATTTTGGCGGGGCCGGTGGAGGGCGCAATCGTGCGGCTATCCAATTCGATTCACGTTTGGAACCGGCGAACTGGCACGAGGCGGTTTTCGACGATTCGGATTGGGCTCCTGCGACTGTAGTGGCGCGATCGGACTATCGTTTATTCGCCCAAATGGCGCCGCTGGAACGGGAGCAGGCTGAACTCAAACCGGTGAGCATCGTATCTGCGAACGGCGCATGGCTGGTGGATTTCGGGCGCTGTATCGACGGCTGGCCCAAACTGACCATGCGCCAAAATCGATCAAGAGACAAAGTTCGCATCGAATATTTTCAAATGACTGGTGGCCGGAAGGCCGCCGGGTGGGACCAATACACCTGCCGTGGCGGCGCGGAAATCTGGGACGCGGATTTTGGCCGCCACACATCTTTTCAAGTGCTTAGGATTACTGGCTACGCGGGAACTTTGAGAGCTTCGGACGTGCGCGGGATGTGGGCTTATTGCGATGCGGACGTCGAAGGCCGTTTTCGATGTTCAAGCCCTTTGCTCAATGACATTTACAAAATGTGCGAACGTTCGGCCCGACAGAACGTTCAACAGGGCATGATCAGCGTGGATGCCGACCGCGAACAGTCGCCGTGGACGGCCGATAGTTGGAATATTGGCAATGTCCTCCTCTACAACGACCGCGACACGGCGATGATTGACAAGGTGGTGCGAGACTATGCAGCGGCGCAGCTTCCCGATGGCGATTTTCCGACCTGTTGCCCTTCGAACGGGCGCTCGGATTATCCGCCGCCTGGCAAAAAATTCCGACAAATTCCTGAGTGGTCGATGTATTGGCCGATGCTGTTGTGGCAGCAATATCTCTTTTCCGGTGACGAAACGCTTTTGCGCGAGATGGCGCCGCGCCTGACACATTTCCTTGAGTGGTTAAAGCTTTTCCAGGACTCGGCAACCGGTCTTTTGAACCCTCCCGACTGGCGGATTTCCGACTTTGCCGGCGGCAACATGCCCAATGGCGGGTATAACGCGGCCACAACGTGTCAATATTATGAAAATCTTCGAATCGCCTCCCGGGTCTTTTCGGTCCTGGGGCAAACGAATGTAAGCGCCAATTATTTGCAGGAATCCGAAGCGGTGAAAGCAGGCATCAACGCGCATCTATTCAACGGGCAGTATTATCTCGCGCGCACCGACACCAATAGAATGTTTCCATTGGCATCGGCCTGGCCGTTACGGTATGACATCGAGCCCGAGGCGGACAAATCCGAAATTCTTGATGCCATTGAGAGGGATGGAAAGCCCAGCCTTGGCGGTTATGGTGGCGACGCGTTTTACAGCGGATTATTCAATGCCGGTGGCGGCGCATTCGCCGTGCGCGACCTGGCCCGCTATCGTTCCATGTTGGAAGAAAACAAAGCGAATTGGGAGTCATGGACTCCTGGCGCTGAAGTAAATCATGCCTGGACTTCCTACCCGGCCTATATTTTCCTGAAATACATCTGCGGTATCCAGCCCACCAGCGGCGCATTCGCCACGTTCGATGTCCGGCCGGCGACGGACGGTCTCACTTTCGCCGAAGGCGCGGTGCCTACGGTGAAGGGACTTATTAGCACGCGCTGGGAAAAAAGCAGTGACGGGAGTTTTTCACTTGAAATTAATGTTCCGGCCAATGCGTGCGCCTCTGTTTATATTCCAAAGCTGTCCGCCGGAAGTTCCGCTGTCACTGAATCTGGAAGACGAATTTGGCCAGCCATAGGGATCAATGATCCGGGAGTGCTGACAGTTTCAGAAAGCGATTCATCTATCAAATGCAGGATTGGCGCGGGCGAATATCATTTTCGGGAAACGCCTTAGAAATCTGGAATTTATGCGAAAAACATTGAGTAAAACAAACATTTCCAAAAGTGCGGTAAATGTTCTTGTCCCGCTGAGAATCTTTGGGACGGGGTCGAAAATTACTGCCCTCTTTATCATGCTTGTGGCTTTTTCCGCTGTCGGCAAGCCGTCTGCTCCCGTGGGTTTACTTGTAAATGGCGTGAGCGACCCGCTGGCGATTGACCGCGACGCGACGCGGTTTACGTGGATGTCCAAAGACTCGGAACGCGGAGAACGCCAGACGGCGTACCAGATCGTCGTCTTTCAAGATGCACGGCCCACTTCAACGATCATCTGGGACAGCGGCAAAGTGGACTCTGACCAATCGGCATCGGTGGAATATGCCGGCAAGGCATTGCCGGCAGCGACCCGGTTTTGGTGGAAAGTGCGAATTTGGGACCAGACAGGCAAGGCCAGCTCTTACAGCGTGCCGGCTTATTTTGACACCGGCCTGAACCAGGACGAATGGACGGCGCAATATATTTGGGATGGAACGACCAATCACAACAATTTCGCTTATTTCCGAAAGACGTTTCTGGTCACGAACATCCCAAGGCTGGCGAAGGTCTATGTGACCGCGCACAACGATTACCTTTTGTATTGCAACGGGCAACCTCTGGGCCGCGGTCCCGCGCGTTGCGATCCATATCATTATGGCCAATACAATGCCTATGACATTTCTAAATTGATACAAACAGGCACGAACGTTTTTGCGGCTATGGGACATTGGCAAGGCAATTGGCGTGATTCCGGCGTGAACGCCAAACCGGCGTTTCTATTGGAAGCGCGGTTGGATTATTCAGATGGTTCATCTGCCACGATTGGGACGGACCCATCCTGGAAGGCTCTTGCCGAGACTGCGTTTATTGAAACCAATGCCGTCTATTTCAGCGGCGATGGACCGATGCTTAATCGCGCAGCCATAAAGTTTGATTCACGCCGGGAACCCAATGGCTGGCGGGAGGGCGGTTTCGATGATTCCGGTTGGGCACCCGCAGTCGAAGTTGACCGGTCCGGCTATCGTCTCTTTGCGCAAATGGCGCCGCAGGAACGGGAACAGGCTGAACTCAAACCCGTGAGCGTCACATTTACCAATGGCGCATGGATGGTGGATTTCGGCCGCTGCATTGACGGCTGGCCAAAAATTGCGATGCGCGCGAATCAGCCGGGCGACGTGGTCCGCATCGAATATTTTCAAATGACCGGAGAACGCAAGCCCGGCGGGTGGGACGAATATACCTGCCATGGCGGCAGCGAGACCTGGGACGCGGATTTTGGACGGCACACGACATTTCAAGTGCTCAAGGTCACCGGCTATGCCGGGAAATTGGAGCCTTCCAACGTGCGCGGGATTTGGGCGTATAGCGATGCGGACGTGGCAGGGCGCTTTCATTGTTCAAGTGATTTGCTCAATGACATTTACCAAATGTGTGAGCGTTCGGCCCGGCAGAACATTCAGGAAGGCATGATCAGCGTGGATGCCAATCGCGAACAATCGCAGTGGACCGCGGACAGCTGGAACATTGGCAACGTTCTGCTCTACAACGACCGCGACACGATGATGATCGACAAAGTCGTGCGGGATTACGCAGGCGAACAAATGGCCAGCGGAGATTTTTATGCGTGCAGCCCGTCACCGATGTTCGAGTTACCTGAGTGGTCTATGTATTGGCCGATGTTGTTGTGGCAACAATATTTGTTTTCGGGCGATAAAACGCTCCTGCGCGAGATGTCGCCGCACCTGGCGCACTTTCTGGAATGGATGAAGGCCTGGCAGGATCCAAAAACCAAACTACCCAACCCTCCCAAATGGCGAATTTCCGACTGGGCTCCCCAAACTATGCCGCACGGAGGTCTTAACGCGGCCACTTCCTGCCAATATTATGAAAACCTGCGGATCGCTTCGCGGATTTTTTCGGCCTTGGGTGAGACAAGCGAAAGCGACGCTTACTTGCAACAGGCGGAACAAGTCAAAACAGCCATCAATGCCAATCTTTTCAATGGTCAATATTATCTGGCCCGAACCGATACGAACGCGTTTTTTCCGCTGGCGTCAGCGTGGGCATTGCGTTTCAACATCGAGCCCGAGGCGGACCAATCCAAAATCCTGGCGGAAATTGAGCAGGGCGGGAAGCCGGTCGTTGGCGGATATGGCGGCGACGCGCTTTATAGTGGATTATTGAATTCGGGCGGTGGCGATTTTGCAGTGCGCGATTTGGCCCGGTATCGTCCCATGCTGGAGGAAAACAAAGCCAATTGGGAAACTTGGACTCCCGGCGATGAAGTGAATCATGCCTGGACGTCCTATCCTGGTTATATCTTTCTAAAATACATCTGCGGTATCCAGCCCACCGACGGCGCGTTTGCCACATTCGATGTCCGGCCCGAGACCGGCGGTCTCACTTTCGCCGAAGGCGCAGTGCCTACGCCGAGGGGACTTGTCGCGACGCGCTGGGAAAAGCGCAGAGACGGCAGTTTTTCAATTCGGATTAAAGTCCCCGCCAATACGTGCGCTTCGATTTACATTCCCAAACTGGCCAGTGGAAAATTTACGATCACTGAATCCGGAAAACGCCTGTGGCCGGCGACAGGCGTGAGTGACCCCGGCATACTCGCCGTTACGGAAGAAGATTCGGCCGTCAAATGCCTCGTTGGCGCGGGCGATTACCATTTTCGAGAGCAGCCGTTGGAATAAACCGTTGTCCTGAAATTCGATGAAACCTGTCTGGAGAGTGTTTGCATTGCTCGGGCTGGCCGCAACCTGCGCGGCCGTCGAAGGTGCCCCCGTTCACGAACCCGCCGCGCGCGTCACCACCCAATACATCGACGCAAAGATTTCCCTGAACTATCCGGGGTTTGAAGGCTTGTCGGTGGATAGTTTGGGGAAAGAACAATTTTCGCTAGTGACTATGACGGCGCCAGCCGCGCCCGGATTGCCAATGCAGGCCGTACAGTCCGGTTCACGAGTAGAATATCACCGGCGGGGCCGGGATAATTCGTCTCCCGCGCCTTGGGTCATCGAAATCAAGACAAACGAAATTTTGCTGGAATCGCATTGGTCGGCGGAGGATCCGCCCCAACCGCTCGTCATGGACGCCGATGCCAGAGTCAGTCATGTAACGTTGCTCGGATTGCTTGAAACGAACGGTTGTGTCCGGCTTCCGGCGCTGATGCACTTTCCCGACCAGGGAACATTTCGAATCACCGCCAACTTTCCGGGTTTGCTGGGTTATGCCACGACCCGGAAAGAAACAAAAATCACTTTCCCGGGCGCAACACCGGAGCGTCCAACAATGGATTATCACTTAATTGTAGCGAGTATTTACCCGGAAATTCCGGGTTTAGATACGGACGCACGGTTTGACGGCTTCCGGCGCGATTGGCTCAACATTTTTCAGCTCAACCCGCAGCGGCGTATGCTATCCAACAACGCCGGCAGTGATACCTGCGGGTTTTGTTATTATGAATATGGCGATATTGCCGAACATACCCCTTCGCTTGCCATGGGTTTCACGGCATGGGACATGGTTCGCCAGACACTCGACCGGATCATCGCCGGCGCCAAGGCTTGCGGTATGCCCGGATATAGCCCAATGGTTATTGGCCGTGAAGACCGTCCTGAATGTTCGGCGGACACCTTTCCCTCATTCTTGATTGCCGCGGAAGATTATGCCCAGGGAACGCAGGACCAGGTGTGGTTGGCAGGCAATTACGACAAAATTAAATCCTGGGCTGACGATATGCTGGCCACCGATCGCAACGGCAACGGCCTTATTAAATATATCGTGAGTGGTAATTCCGGTTCCTGGCCGGCAAAGGTAAAATATCGGCCGGCAAATTGGTGGGATACCATCGGCTTCGGCTATGAGGACGCGTACGCGAATGCGCTGGCCTATCGCGCGTTGCTGGGAATGGACAAACTCGCCGGGCAAGCGAATCATCCGAATGACGCGATTCGTTACCGGGCTGCCGCGGAAAAATTGAAGGCCGTCTATTTCAACACCTTTTATGATCCAAAGACCGGTGTTTTGGCCGGATGGCGCAGCGAGGACGGGCAGCTTCACGATTACTATTTTCTTTTCGTCAACGGGATCGCGATTGATGATGGGTTGGTTCCGGAACCAAAGGCGAATTCGATTATGGACCGATTGCTCGCAAAAATGAACGAGGTCGGTTACACGAATTTCGGCCTGGGTCTTCCCGGTAATCTCATTCCCGTGCCCAAAGCGGATTGCGTCCAGTATAATCGAAACGACGGGTTTCAGATTTACGAAAATGGCGGTGCGACCGCGTGCTTTGCGTACTTTACACTGGCTGCGCTCTACGATTTGGGCCGGATTCAGGATGGAGATCGTCTTCTGTTTCCGATGCTCGATTCGTTCGCTAAAGGAGACTTCCAGGGTTTTGGCGCCAACCACAAGAGCAAGGATTGGAAAATGTGGGATGGGACCTGTAAGGGCTACGAAGGCTTGCTCAATGACAATTACTATGCCCTGCTGGCAGTGCTCAAGCGCGAATCGGCTTTGAGCGGTGCGCAAACCAGCTATCGGAACGTCGCATTCTGGACCGAACCGGGCGTTCAAATCACAGTGAGTTCACACAGCTACCGTAAAAACGGCGCAATGACCCGCGACGGGGATGTTTGTCCTTTGAATCGTCCGTTCATTCCAGGCGAGCCCGCTTCCAGATGCTGGTTCAGCAGCGAAAACGAACAGTTGCCCCAGTGGGTATGGATCCATTTCCCCGGTCCGCGAAAAATTGATAAAGTGGTTTTATACGCCGCGGACACGGACACGGTTCCGACTGAATTCTCAGGGCAATCACTGCCCGACGGCCGCGGCAGATTTCAGACGTTCTTTCACGTTCAGCATGCGTCGTTTGATCCAGCAACGCATTCCCTGACCATCAAGTTTAAGCCAATCGTGACGGATAATTTTCGGCTGTTGATTCAACGAAACACAGCGTCAGTCACACCTCAGTCGTGGATTGCCGCGCTGGCGCAAGTAGAGGTTTATGGCAGCAACGCGGCCAGCTCCGTGGAATCATTCGCGGGCGCCACGTTCCAAAGACCTGTTACTGAGTTGAAATCCAGGCTTCGGCCCACAAGATTTGCTCCTGAAATCAAGGACCTGGGACAAGCTCTGGAAATCAGCACTCCATGGTACCGTGTGGTGTTGGACAAATCTCATCCGCGAATTGCGCAGCTTTCCTGGGACTCTCTGGGCCAGGGCGAACTCGGCGTCAATTTTTTGGAGGGCAACGGGGCGTGTCCAAATCTGGACCCGGTCTTCGACGATTCGCGTAGAGCCATTGAACCGATGCGCTCAATCGTCGTTACAAACCAGCTGAAGACGATTTCCCCTCTCCCGGCGGGAGCGGGCTGGGGTGAGGGAGAATCGTTAAAAGGAGAGTATCCTGCGCTTACGCAAACCGGCAATGTGTTTAATTACACTCCCGTTCAGGTAGCGCCAGGGGTCTGGGAGCAAGTGTCGATTCGTGCTGATGAACGCGGATTTGATCTGGAATTGGGCGCTGTGGCGAACCATACGGTGATGATGCGCGGCGGATTGTTTCGATTCGATTTTGCTGCGAACCAAACCCCGACGACGTTTGTCTGTCATCCCTCGAGTATATTGAATTACGTGGAAATGCCCGCTTACCTTGCGGCGCCGGATTTTGGAACTGCCAGGATCACTCGCGATGGTGATGAGGCGGCGTTTTATCGCATCCCGTCCGCCTTGTTTCCCGCCACTACCTATTGGGTGGATATCACGCCGCATACGCCGGTCGACGAAGACGGCCTCAATCAAATTGGGCCCAGACCCTGGCATGCTACGTTGCATTTCAATGTACAACGGATTGAACCGTTGCCGGCCCTCGTCAACGCCGATCCGCGGTTGAAGCGATTTCCAAAATACTCGCTCGACATGGTTCAATGGCGGCCCGATACCGGGATTATCGCCAATAGTGTGATGAGCTTGCCCTGCGGCCTGGCGATACTGTTCTACGCGCAGGAAGCTGTATTTGCTCCGCGACTGGAAAACGGAATTTCACCCATGGAAATGGTTGGCGCGTCGGTCGAGCGTTATTTTGAGGGCGCGCCGGGCTATCAAATGCCAAATCGAAATGTCTGCGCGCCGGATTGGTCGTCATCGCGTGAAACGGCGTCATATCTCGTCATTTCGGCCTGGTACGATATTCGGACCATCGGCGGCATGAAGCAATTGCGCCAGTGGCTGGGACCGATGGAATGTCTGGCAAATCATATTCAATCACAATTTGGCCCGGACGGGCTCATCTATTACCAGGGTCACCGCACTATGTGGTTTGACACCTACAACATTCAAGGGGCCGATGCCTATTCCAATGCCGCGGATTACCAGGCCTTTCAGTGCATGGCGGATTTGGAAAAACTGGCTGGACGGACGGACATGGCCAAGCGCTATCAGGATGACGCTGATCGCATCAAGGCCGTGTATTTTAAATCATTTTATAATCCGAAAACAGGCGTGCTCGCGGGTTGGCGTACTGAAGATGGAACGCTGCACGATTATATGTTTCCCTGGGTGAACGGGTTTGCGATTTGCCAGGGCCTTGTGCCGCCCGAAAACGCAAAGGTTATTCTGCAAGTCCTGCTCGCTCAGCTCGACAAGATTGGCTTTCACTCCTATCCTCTGGGTTTGCCGACCAACCTTACTCCCATGAGTCCCGCTGACTATAGTCCTCACACCAGCGGCGCTCCCAAACGGGCCGATGGAATGGATAGCTGGCAGGTCTACATGAATGGCGGCGCTACGCCGGCATTGGAATATTACGTGATTCAGGCGCTTTACCAAACCGGTCAATACGACGCGGCTGAACGCCTCTTGTGGCCGCTGATGGCGTCTTACGAACACGGAACATTTAACGCAGGCATTCAACTACCGGGCACGAAACAGCGCAATCCCGTCGGCAGCGCATTTTATGAATGGAATGGATCGCGCGGTCGCGGCGAAGGATATTTGCCTGAAGATTGGGATGGCGTCGAAGCGCTATTCACTGGTCACTATGGCATCGGCTTTAATCAAAATGGTTACGCGCTTGAACCCTGGTCTCCACTCAAAGGACAGAAGGTGCGGTTGGATCTTCCTTATATGGGTAAAAACGTTCCGTATGTTTCTGAGACAGACAAACCATAATGATCCCGCAGGGATGCAAAATAATTTTAAAAGCAGGTGCTGTGGCACATTCGTGTTTTTGGCGAGTCTTATCGCGGCGGTTTCAGCCGGCGCGTCTGGCCTGGGGACGATTCAAATAGATGGCCAGCAGAAGCTGGTCACATTGGCTGATGGAAGGGGCGACCTTGTTCTGCGCTTGAACTACGACGGCCGATGCATCCTGGATCAGGTCAATGTGCGTGGACGTCAGGTGGCCGCCGATTCGGGCGTGTGCACCGGCATTCGCCAAAATGGGCAGTGGTTCACCACACGCGAAGAGGCTACGCCCGTTGTATCTGTCCGCAAGAATACGCTGACTGTAACCGGAATCACATTTGGGCCGCCTGGAAACGAAATCCGGGAAACCTGGCAGTTCACGGTCGAGCCAGACCAGATTCTTTGGCGGATTAACCGAAAATATCCGTCGAACATACTTTTGGAAGATGAAGCATTTCCGGAATGGGATTTTGGAGGCTTGTCCACATGGACCGGAGGTTTATTGGATGACGGCGGCGTGGTGCTCGACAAATATTTGGAAACGACCAATACGACCTATGGCGCGCACTTCGGGACGGTCACGTTTTGGAACTCCCAGTTGGGCGATTGCCTGCGGATTATCCCGAGCCTGCCTGAGGGGCAATATGGAGCCGGTCGGTTCTCGCATCAGATAAATGGCGCGCTATCATTCAATTATCTGGTCAGCGATGAAAGCGTGAAACCCAAACACGCTCTGGCGCGTTTTCTCCGAAATCGCCAGGATCTCTGGGCGCCGTTCCACGTCAAACGTTCGGACGTCAGCGTGCAAATGACCCTGAAGACGCTGGATTACGCCAGCAGTTATGATCGTGGCAGGCTGCCCGGACTGGATGGCGCCAAAGTGGGCGAGTTGCTCAATACCGTGGCGCGTTACGGCGTTATCGACCAGAGGTTGGTGGGCGGTAATGGCTGGCGTTCCGGTTACATCTGCCTGCACGAACCCTTCTTCGCCGAAATGGGCCTTGCGTTGGATGAGAATGATTACATCACCAACTTTTCCCAATGCCTGAACTACGAACGCGTCCAGGCCATCGGTGCTGACGGGCGAGTCAAGTCGCGCTGGTGCTATAATGCCGGCGATGCGATGCGCGGAACGTACGACGCATCGAACGGTTTTTACGAAGCGCAATGGGGATACCTGCTGGATTCTCAGCCGGACTATGTGATGAATTTGGCTGAAGAATTCAATCTCACCGCGGACCGGAAATGGCTCGAAGGGGAAAAAAGCGCCTGCGAGAAAGCCCTGGACTTTTTGATCCGCCGGGAAGTTGGAGATACCGGGCTGGTGGCGATGATGAACGATTCAATCAAACAACGAAAGAGCAGCGACTGGATTGATGTCGAATGGGCCTCGTATGAAAACGCTTTCGTTAACGCCGCGCTGTACGAGGCGTTGGGCCTTTGGGCCGGCGACGAAGATATGCTTGGCGACCCAAGTCGTGCGGCGACTTATCGTGATTTCGCGGCGCGATTGAAAACCAGTTTTAACCGGCCCATTGCCGAGGGCGGCTTCTGGGACCCGACGAATCAATGGTATATATATTGGCGTGATAAAGACGGCTCCATTCACGGCAACAATCTCGTGCCGCCCGTCAATTTCGCGGCTATCGCCTATGGTATTTGTGACGATGCTTCCCGCAGGGCCGCCATTCTCAATCGGATGGAACACGAAATGCAAAAAGAAGGGCTCTTTTCGTGGCCCTTGTGTTTTTTCCCGTATCAACCAGATGAAGGCGGCGCGGGACACCCATTTCCCAGTTATGAGAATGGAGACATTTTTCTATCTTGGAACGAGATAGGCGTTCGCGCTTACGCTGCGTTGGATCCCGTTATCGCGCTTAAATACGTCAAAAACACTTTGGCTCGCTACAACGAAGATGGTCTTTCTTATCAGCGCTATCTGAGACGATCACAAAGCGGTGCGGGCGATGATATTCTGGCCGGAAACTGCATGGCCATCGTGGGATTGTATCGGGATATTTATGGCATCCAGCCCAAGCCCGACCGGCTTTACATTGACCCGCATCTGCCGGCCGAATTGAATGGGACGGAATTTCGCTATCAGCTAAGAGGATCGTCCTATTTAGTTGATCTGAGCAGCAACGATTATTCCGTAACTGTGAACAATTGCACCGTGCGCGATTCGAATTCCTTCGGCATCAACGCGGGCGTTCACAAAGTGGAATTCTTCGCGCGCGGGAACACAATATGGGACATGGCAATATCGCCAGTCGATGGGCAGATGCTGTCGGTCCAAATTGACAGTTGGCCGGACAACCCGGACTCGCCGCGCGAATGGACCGAGGCGTCGCCGCAAACCAAAGGCAAGACGCTCCATGAGTTCAACCAGTTGCGGCCTGACGGCCTCTACGCACTAAAAATTGACGGTCAAGCCACCGCAACGTTACGGGCAGACAAGACCGGACGTGTCCGATTCACATACAGAGACGGCTATACCGTCCCCAAACATTTTGAGATTGTTCCGGCAAATGCAGGTTCCGAGTAGTCCAGGCGTTCGATGTTCAGCGTTTTCCTTTAATATATCCAACATTGAGTAGAGCCGAGGACATCAAGCGATGAAAAAGTGGATAGTCGTATCATATTTGTTCGTCCTGGGTGTGGCCGCCAATGTTGCGGCCGGGCCTGCTGGCGATGCCATGCGCATTACCACCAAATACATTGACGCCAAAATCGCGCTGAACTATCCGGGTTTCGAAGGTCTGTCGGTGGACAGCCTGGGCAAAGAACATTTTCCTCTGGTTGCGATCAACCCGCCGTCCGCGCCCGCGCCACGGGCAACGTATGCAAAGGTTCGCGGCTCGCGAGTTGAATATCGAGGGTCAAACGCCTCCGCGCCGGCGCGCTGGGTGATCGAAGTTCGGAACGATGAAATTCGTCTCGAATCCCGGTGGTCAGCCGATGACCCGCCTGAGCCATTCGTCATCAACGCTGATGCCAATGCCTGCCATGTAACGCTCCTTGGGCTGTTGGAAACAAACGGCTCGATTCAATTGCCGGCCATCATGCATTTTCCGGATCAGGGATCGTTCCAAATATCCGGCTCCTCCGATGACGCAGGCCCGTTAGGTTATTCGGCGACCCGCCGAAACGTCAAAATCACTTTCCCTCCGGCAACAAGGGAACGTTCGCATTTGACCTATCGCCTGAAGGTGGTGGCAATTCATCCAAAAATATCGGGTATCGAAGCGGACCCACGGTTCGATGGCTTTCGCCGGGATTGGTTGAATATTTTCCAAATCAATCCGCAACGCCGGCTCCTGTCCAACAACTCGGGCAGCGATTCATGCGGCTTTTGTTATTATGAATATGCTGACATCGCCAAAGACACTCCGCCGTTGGCCGGCAGGTTTACCGCTTTGGACATGGTTCGGCAAACGCTCGACAGACTTATTGCCGGCGCCGTCGTCTGTGGCATGCCGGGCTACGCGGGCGTCAACGATCACCCTGATGACACGGCCGATTCGCGGCCCTCATTTTTGATCGCCGCCGAGGACTACATTTCGAGCAGCCAGGACAATGCCTGGCTCGCAGCCAATTATCGCCACCTCGAATCATGGGCTGACACGATGCTCGCCACCGATACCAACGGCGACGGTTTAATCAAGTATCCGTTGAGTGGCGATTCCAACACGTGGCCTAATGGCTACCCAAAACTGCGTCCATCCAATTGGTGGGATACCATTGGATTCGGGTACGAAGATGCGTATGCCAATGCCCTGGCTTATCGCGCCTTCGTGGGCATGGAACAAATCTCGAAACAGGCCGGCCATCCTGACGATCAGGCGCGGTACAGGGCCGCCGCTGATAAGTTGAAGGCCGCCTATTTCAAGACGTTCTATAATCCTGCTACCGGCATCCTGGCCGGATGGCGCAGCTCAGACGGGCAACTGCATGATTATTATTTTCCGTGGGTCAGCGGCATAGCCATTCACTATGGTTTGGTGCCGGCGGACAAAGCCAACGGCATCATGGATCGGCTCCTGGCCAAGATGCAGGGAGTGGGTTATACGAACTTTGCCTTGGGCCTTCCGGGTAATCTCATTCCCGTCGCTCGAAGAGATTATGCGCACCACGAATTGCGCTTTGGCGGCGGAACGAACGAAGACGGCTCCGACGGCTTTCAGATTTATGAAAACGGCGGCGCAACGGCGTGTTTTTCCTATTTCACACTGGCGGCCCTTTACGATTTGCGTCGGATTCAAGATGGAGATCGCATTTTGTTCCCCATGCTGGAGGCCTTTGCCCGAGGCGATTTTCAAGGGTTCGGCAGCAACCATATGAGCAAAGATTGGAAGACGTGGAACGGGCAGCCTCACGGCTATGAGGGGCTGCTCAATGACAATTACTATGTTCTGTTGGCAGTATTGGATCGCGAAAAAGCGCTGAAGGATTTGCATTGAGGCATCGTCCTCGTCCTCGATCTTCAAGCTCTTGCGGACGCAACTTAGCACTGTTCTTGGTAGGGACGGCGCGCTGCGCTGTCCGCGCCGCGTTCAGCGGCGCAACGAGCGTAGTGGACGTTGTACCGCGTATGTTCCGCCCGGCATACGGGCGGTGACGGCGCAGCGCGCCGTCCCTACCACCGCCAAAGTAAGAACAGTGCAAAAATGCGCCCGCTCTTATCCAAAAGAAAACAGTTGACTCAATATACGACTCGATTTATCGTCTATTTTTATTGTGACTGTTAACGAGATTTTGAAGGCCAATAACGACCTGGGTTCGCAATCGCCTCGCGAAATTGTGCGTTGGGCAATTGCGCGTTCGAATGGGTGCGCTATTGTTTCGACGAATTTTCGTCCCTATGAGGCGGTGCTGTTGCATTTGTGCGTCCAGGAGCAGCCGAATATCCCGGTCCTCTGGGTGGATCACGGTTACAATCGGCCGGCCACCTACCGCCACGCTGAGGAGCTAAAGAAATTGCTGAACCTGAACCTGAAAGCCTATTTGCCGACCATTTCCGCCGCGCATCGCAACGCCATTTTTGGGGAGATTCCAACCCCGGACGATGAAGCGAGCCTCAAACAATTCAGCGCCCAAATGAAACTTGAGCCGTTCCAGCGT
>DASXFM010000563.1:0-5101 GCA_036489615.1 Verrucomicrobiia bacterium
GTTCACGGTGCAATTGATTAAGTCCATCGTCGCAAGCGGGCCAAAGATACTCTGGTTATCAATGGCGCTGCCGTACTGCTTCGACACAGAGTTACCAATTAACTGGCAGTTGTTCAAAGTCACGTCGGCGTATCCGCCATCCCCCAGGTCGGATTCATCCACGCTGTTCTTGATTCCCCCTCCGGTGTCCAAAATATCGGAGACGGTTGAATTGGTATTTACGTCGCTGTTGCCGACGGTCAAATCCGCCCGGCCATTCGAACCATCATTAAAGATGCCGCCGCCGTGGCTTCGACCGAAGTTGCCGGCTTCGACTTGGTTTCCAGTGACTGTGCTATTGGTTACGGTCATGGTGGTAGCGCCGCCGTCGCTTCCATTGTTGTAAATGCCGCCGCCCCCGGCGGCCGTTTGCTCGCCCGGACCGTAATCGTTGCTGGCGGAGTTGTTGCTGATAGTGGCGCCGGATACGGTCATGACACCCGTGCCGCCATTGTAGATTCCGCCACCCAGCGCTTTTAGGGCGGTGCCGTTGATGGCATCAATCGAATTGCCCGAGATGGTGCTGTTGGCGATCGTCACCGTGGCCACGCCGTTCGAGGCATAGTTGGCCACCCCGCCGCCGCAGGCGTTCCCGGAAAAAACATTCACGTTGTTCGGGTTGGCCATGTTGCCGACAATCGTGCAATTACTGATGCTCAGGCTCGCGCTGCCGCCGGTGCCATCGTTGTAGATACCTCCGCCGAAAGTATCGCCGGAAACGTTCTGTGCCACGTTGTTGCTGATAATGCAATTGGCTACCGCTGCCGTTGACGTGCCGGCGTAGCCGAAGTTCGCGATCCCTCCGCCGCCCAGGCCCGTCTGGTTGCCGCTGATCACGCAACCATTGACCGTGAGTGTCCCGCCATCGTTCTGGATGCCTCCATTGGCGTTGGAGTTGATGACGCAGCCTGTTACTGTCACGTTTCCCTGGTCGTTGAAAATGCCGGTGCTGCCCTGGGTGATCGTTAGCCCGGAAATCGCGACCGTCTGGCCGGGGGCGACGTGAAAAACATTGTTGGGAGTGGACATGTCTACGCCCAGATTAGCCGCGCCGGGGCCGACGATTTTCACGCTGCTGCTCACTAAGAGTTCGCCGCTCGTCAGCAGGATGGTGCCGGCCACGCCGGTGGCGTCAATGGTATCGCCATTCGCCGCGCTCGCCAGGGCGTTGCGCAGGGTGCCCGCGCCGCTGTCAGCGGTGCTGGTGACGATGATGGTGTTCGCTTGCGCGATGCCGGCCATGAGGAGAATGGTCCAGCTAAGCGTGACCAGGGATTTCCGGAACAATGGGTAAATGAATATACTTTTCATGGGATTCCTTGCCTTTCTAAAAAACAATCTGCCATTCAACAAAGCTGAGATGAGTTGATATTTAAAAGCAAATAGATGTAAGCTTAAATCGGACCAAAAACTTTTACTTAGTTTGACTTATAAAGCATTGGAAATCGTATCGGGAATCCCAATCGCGTGCCTCAAAAAAGGACAGAAAGGACAGAGGACAGTTTTGCCTCTCTATAAATCCGCTTCATCGGTGTCTGGCTGACCGATAACGCCGGCCATATCCTCAAAGAATTTCCGATGAAATGATGGCGGGAGCTTGCAGGAAGGTGGCGGAAGGGTTCAGCCGATGAGCTTCTCCACTTCTTTGCAAAGCCCCGGCAGATTATTTTGGATGACGTTCCAGACGATGACATCGTCCACCGGGTCATGGTTGTGAAGGATGCGGTTGCGGACAGAAATAATTTCTTCTTTGGAAGCAGCTTTGAGGGCGGAGTCAGAGGCGAGCTTGTCCAGGCGGTCGAAGGCTTCGCCCATGATCACAAATTCTCTTTCCGTGGCCGAACGCAGCAGGCGGCTTCGTTCATAGTCGTGCAGCGATTTGCCGGCGTTAAATTCCTGGATGGCCTGGCTGGCAGTAAAAATATCCAGCAGCAATTTTTTCGCTTCACGCTCCATAGACGTTTAAACCATGGCTTTTTTAAACCTTAAGTTAAAGTAATGCAGGAATGGCTTTTTCGCAAGGGACGCTCTTATCGGCTTAATGCGACAAAAAGTTGGCGTCTTTTTCCTCCACGTAGCGCACCTGTTTGATGCGGCTTTTGCCGAAGAACAGGATGGCGAAACCGATCCACGACGTCGCGGCCATGATGAGCGCGACCGGCAACATGGTGGTCGAATTGATGAGCCCGGTGCTCGCGGACGCCAGGCTGGAAATGCCGATTTGCAGGAAGCCCAGCATGGCCGAGGCGCTGCCGATGTTGTGGTCGAAGGGCACCAGCGAGAGCGCCGCGGCGTTCGGATACGCCAGGCCCAGGCTGGAGAGCGAAATGAACAGCAGCACCAGCGTGGCCGGCAATCCCAGCCAGCCAAAATAGGTTCCCACCAGGAACAGCAGGATCACCGGGCATTCCACGATCAGTGTCGCGCGAAAGATTTGTTCGCTGGTCCATTTGCGCAGGAGCAGGACGTTGAATTGGTTACTGCCGATGAAGCCCACCGCCAGCCCGGCGAAGATCATGCTGAACTGCGATTTGGTCACCTGGAACACCTGCATGAAAATGATGGGCGCGGTGGAGACATACGCGAGCAATCCCGAAAAGGCGAACGCCCCGGACACCGAGTAGACGAGGAACTGCGGTTCCTTCAGCACTTCGAGATAACCGCGCAGGATCGGCAACGGTTTGAGAGAAACGCTCGTGTCCGGTTTATGCCCTTCCGGCAGGCACCATTTGGTGACCGCGATCATGAACAGCGCAAACGCGCCCAGGATGACAAACACCCATTGCCAGCCAAAGAGCCGGGACACCTGGTAACCGATGGTCGGCGCCAGCAACGGCGAGGCGCTGAGGATCAGAATCAGGAGCGAGATGATTTTGGCCGTTTCTTTTACGTGAAAAAAGTCGCGGACCATGGCCATCGCGGCGACCTGCGCCACGCAACCGCCCAAGGCTTGCACGAAACGCATGGCGATGAGCCATTGCACCGTGCGCGCTTCCAGGCACAGGACACACGCGACGACGAACAGGAGCAATCCGGCGTACAACGGCAGCTTGCGGCCAAACCGGTCGAGCAGCGGCCCGTAAAATAGTTGCCCGGCGGCCATGCCGATAAAATAGCTCGCCAGCGACAGGGGAATCCGCCCGATGGTAGTGTGCAGCGCCGCCGCCATTTCTTTGTACATCGGCAGATACATATCAATGGCAAACGGAGTGATTGTCGAGAGCGCCCCGAGAATGACGATGATGAGAAAGCGGTTGTGGGTGGCGGACATAAGAGAAGAAAGAAGGCCGCTCCTAAATGACGGCCAGGTTGGCACACACGCGCGCCGCCATCAAATGGCGTCGCGGGCAATTCGTCATGGAAGAGCAAAACTCCATGGCCATTGGAATAACACAGAATCAAAAATTAAAAAGGAAAAAATGGGCGAACGTCTCACCATCATAGCTTCTTCCTAAGAAATAATTTTTTTCCAAAATGGCTGGATTGCGGTAGGGACGCGCTGCTGCGCGTCCATCTTGAAAGGTGGGGCGAGAGCCACGCGTGGCCTCCGTCGAGCCCTGACTTTGGTGGGGCGAGTGTCCCCACGAGCCGTATCCCCCTGGGTGGGGGGAGGGAGGTCTTTAATTGGTTATAATAGGTTATAATAGGTTATAATAGGTTATAATAGGTTATAATAACCTAAAATAGATTAAAGTAATTCCACCGGACACAAGGGGTAGTATTTTGTGACGGCTCCGAGTAGGGGGGGGCAGGGGGTCTCCAATAGGGCCGAATAGGCCGGAATTGCCCGTATCGAATTTTCACAACAAAGACGCGAAGGCACAAAGGCATGGTAGAGACGCACCACACGCGCCTGTCGCGCCGAAGCCTTTCCACCCTCCGCAGTACCGCTACGGAGGACGGGGGCGAAGGGGGATGTGTTGCTGCGCGTCCGCCATTCCATCTCAAATTTTTCAAAGAACAAATGGGTGGGTGCAATGGTCCACCACGCAGGGATTTTATCTGAAAACGAAAAAAGACATAGTTCGTCACTACCCTTAAATGCCTTGACAATCACTGTTAATTTCCGATAACCTTCACAGGTGATCAGAAAGCAACTATTCCTCTATACAGCGTTCGTGTTTCTTTTGCTTCAGGCTTGTGCAAACGCCCGTATCTACATTGTTACCGACACAAACGATACGACTAAGGTCACCAGTTTGCGCGGGGCCATAATCGCGGCCAATCGCAAGGGCGGCAGAAATACGATCATTCTTGGGCAGACCCGCGACTTTTGGGATCACGCACGCCATTGGATTTATCCATTGACCATTTCCGGCTCAGATGAAAGCAACGCCTTTACTGGCGATTTGAACATTAACCGGGGAGATTTAACCATCATGGGAATGAGCCCGGAGGTAACCATCGATGCCACCGGCTTGGGCGACCGTATTTTTAACATTTCTTCCAATGCTGCGCTGGCGCTTGAGAACCTGCGTATTACCGGGGGTACGGCTCCCAATGCCGATGCTCACTCAGGTCTCATTCGCTCTCCTTTACAGCCGGCTGAGAATGGTGGCGCTGTCTATAACGCGGGGTATTTAACGTTGATTGATTGTATTCTCACCAACAATTCCAGCGGTGCAGGCGCAGGGCTCTCTGGATATTATTACGAAGGTGCTGATGGTGGCGCCATCTACAATTCGGGAACGTTTTCCGCGAGCGATTGCTTGATCGTGGGAAACATCGCCGGATCGGGTTCCTATGGGAGCCCTGGAGGCAATGGGGGTGCGATTAGGAACGATGGCTCCTGTCGTTTGACGCGTTGTTCTATCAGCCAGAATCATGGAGGCGCCAGTGGCGGAGAATTTGGGCTTTCTGTTGGTGCCGGCGGCGATGGTGGAAACGGTGGAGGAATTTTAAATCTTGGAACTGTTATTTTGAATCAGTGCCTCATTGATTCCAACGTGGCTGGGTCAGGAGCCGATGGAGCGTTGAGCTTTGTTTTTAATATATTCGGCGAACCTGGCGGTAGTGGTGGGGATGGCGGTGGAATCTATAATACAGGCAGGCTTGAAATAGA
>DASXFM010000090.1:0-11228 GCA_036489615.1 Verrucomicrobiia bacterium
GAAGATCGAGACGTTGAAACGTTAAAAGGTTGAATCGTTGAAACGGGTTCGTTTGGCCGATGGCCGGACGAAATCGCGGAGAAATCAGCAAGGGTGATCAAGCCGCGAAACAGTCAGAGCGGACTCACGTCCGCTACGCAAATTTTTACGCCGGCGATGGGTGTGCGGATTGTTTTCTGGGGTCAGTGGCAGAGATGACTGCGCTGACGGATTTTTGGTTAAATCCTTTGAAGCCGCCATGTCGCTGAAGGTTTTCGAGGTGACTGCCAATGGCGCCTTCGGTAATGAATTTGTCGCGCTGCTCGGGCGTGATCAGACCGGCAGAGGCGAGGCGCTCGGCGCGTATGGGGTTTACCGGCCAGCGTTCGCCTTCGGTGAAGGCCTGGCGCAGAAATTCGAAATCCGAGAAAGGCTTCATCAGGTTCAATCCGTTCGATTGCAACTGATCGCGCAGCGACCCGAAATCAAAGCGCGCTTCCAGATGGTGCATTCCGGCCTGGAGAAAACTGTCACCGTGCAAACCGGTCCAAAGTCCAACGGTGCCCAATTTGGGCGCCGGAGGAAGCTTTTGTACTGAAAAATCAACGCTTGTCTCCTCGGGCATCAGGTCGACGTCGGCAAAAACGACAATACCAGTCACCGGCTGTTCGGAGATTTGCGCGCCCCAGCCTGCTTCGGAACCGGCGTAGTAGCGCTCGCGCTTTTGAAAACCGAGCTTCGTCAAAAATTTAACCAAGTCGGTAAAATGGGCACGGGAACAGCGAAACGTATGATGGTCATGGTTCCCCCACCCCAGGCCGAGGGCGTCCTGGCGAAATTTTTGGAAACGAGCGGCACGGTTACGGCGCTCCCAATAAGCGCGTTCCGCTTCGAAAAATAACTGGCAGGCCACGTCGCGACCCACAAGTTTTATGCATTTGCCGAGAATTTTGCTCGCCGCGGCGAAACCGTCGGCGTCGTTTTCAGGATACCGAGGCCGGGTGTTGAACAATTCCGTTGCTTTGATGACAGCAGCCAGTTCGCCACTTTTCAATTTGGCCGGCGCAAAACCGCGATAGGCACGACGTTCCACCGCCTCCAATTGCGAACCGCGTTCCACCGACACGACTGCACGCCGATAGCGCGATCGCGGCTCTCCTTCGATTTCGGCGGTCAAATGATTTGCCGCGACGAAATCGGCCACGAATTCGGGCTTGATGGCGACGACACTTGGGTTTGCCTTGCCACGGCGGAGCAACACGCGCGGCAAGGTGGCGTATGGATGTTCCAAAACCACTTCACCGGATCGCTCCTTCACGGTCGCGGCTCTGTCGGGCACAAAACCCGCCTTGACCAACGCCGTCTCGTCGTCGGGCGACAGGACCAGATGGTCCACCCATTCGAAAAAGTCGGTACCGGTTTCGTCGTGCATGCGCGCAGCGAGCCGACGGGCGAAGGAATTATTGGCGAGAAATCCGTCCAGGCGGCCGCGAATGAATTTTTCGCCCTCATAGGCGAGGGGCCAATCGAAATTTTTTGGAAGGGGAACGGTTGATTTGCTCATAACGTTATTTATCGCACGACAGGCATTTTAAATATCACGCAAAGGCGTACAGGGCGCAAAGGAAATTCGACTCCGGTGGATCGCATGATGTTTTCCTCCAAACGGTTCTCCCTCACCCCGGCCCTCTCCCGATTGGAGAGGGAGAATTGTCCACAGATGGTTTGGCTGGACGGATGATGACAATGGTTCAAAGTCCCAGTGCATTCTTAAAGAGAAAAAACGTTTTCCATGAGTTTCAACCAAATTGGATGCCCTGGGCGAGGGGCAAATCGGCGCCGAAGTTCACGGTCGCCGTTTGGCGGCGCATGTAGATCTTCCAGGAATCGCTGCCGCTTTCGCGGCCGCCGCCGGTTTCTTTTTCGCCGCCAAACGCGCCGCCAATTTCCGCGCCGCTGGTGCCGATATTGACGTTGGCGATGCCGCAATCGCTGCCGCGCGCCGACAAAAATCGTTCCGCTTCACGCATGTCGTTCGTAAAGATCGCCGAACTCAATCCCTGCGGGACGCCGTTTTGAATGGCAATCGCATCTTCGAATTTTTTGTAACGGATGATGTAAAGGATAGGCGCGAAAGTCTCTTCGCTGACAATGCTCATGTCGCCCCGCGCGGACACCAGGCAGGGGCGCACGAAACAGCCGCCCGGATATTGCGAACCGGACAATGTTTCGCCGCCGAACAGGATTTTTCCGCCTTGAGCGTGAACTTTTTCGAGCGCGTCCCGCATGTCCGCGACGGCTTGCGTATTGATGAGCGGGCCCATGAGCGTCGTGCCCAGCGCCGGATCTCCGACGGATACCTGACCGTAGGCGCGGACGAGCCGGGAAACGACTTCATCATGGACGGATTCATGGACAATGAGGCGGCGCGTGGTGGTGCAACGCTGGCCGGCCGTCCCTACCGCGCCAAAGAGGATCGCGCGCATCGCCAAATCCAGGTCCGCCGAGGGGCCGACGATGATGGCGTTATTGCCGCCGAGTTCCAAAATCGTGCGGCCAAAACGTTTACCAACGGCTTCGGCCACCCGCGCACCCATTTTGGACGAGCCGGTGGCGGAGATGAGCGGCACCCGTTTGTCGTTCAACATTCGTTCGCCCACCGTCTGGCCGTCGCCGATGACGAGTGAAAAAATGGCCGGATCAACTCCGTTTGCGCGGCATACTTTTTCGGCAATTTTGATAGTGGCGATGGCGCAAAGCGGCGTTTGGCTGGATGGTTTCCAGACCGTAGAATCGCCGCACACAGCCGCCAGCGCGGAGTTCCACGCCCAGACGGCCACCGGAAAATTAAACGCGGTGATAACTCCAACAACCCCAAGCGGATGCCATTGCTCCATCATCCGGTGACTCGGGCGCTCGGAGGCGATGGTCAACCCGTAAAGCTGGCGCGAAAGGCCCACGGCGAAGTCGCAGATGTCGATCATCTCCTGCACTTCGCCCTGCCCTTCGGCAATAATTTTGCCGGCTTCAAGCGTGACCAGCATGCCCAATTCGCGCTTGGCGTCGCGCAAAGCGTTGCCAAGTTGGCGAATGATTTCGCCGCGCTTCGGCGCGGGAACGGTCTGCCATTTTTCGAACGCGGCGGCCGTGCGCACGGCGGCACGTTCGTATTCTTCAGGCGTGGCCGTGCGAATTTGCGCGAGCAAAGCGCCGTCGTTGGGCGAAAAGCTTTCCAGTATTTTGCCCGACCCGCGCCATTCGCCATCGAACACACCAGGGACGACCGGCGCGATACCGAGTTTTTTCAAAACGGCCGCGGCGGATTCGTTTTTGGAAGGCGCAGCCACGCGCGGCGCGGAACGAGAGGATTTATTTCGTCCGTTTAAGGCGGTTCGAGGCAATGTTTTCATCTTCATCGAAATTTTTTCCAATCGTATTTAGCGAATCGGCAGATCATGCGACGTCGTGCGACCAGCAGGCTTGGAAACCTGCGATACAGCAGACTTGGAAGTCTGCGTTACGTTTCCTTCTCTCGATGGACGCCGTCTTCCACACCGGAATCGGTGACAATGAGTTTATTTTAATTTGGCGCATTGTTCATCCATGATGCGCAGGGCTGATTCGATAATATCTTCTTTGACGTCAAGCACCGGGCGCAGGCGGATGGAACGATCGCCGCAACGGATCACGAGCAGGCCCAATTCGTAACAGCCTTTCCAAAAGGCATCGCGCCGCGCTGTGTCCGGCAAATTAAATCCCAGCATGAGGCCGCGTCCGCGGGCGGCGGTGAGCACGGAATGTTTGCGTGATAGCGCCAACAGACCATCGAGAAACTCCTGGCCACGGTCGCGCGCGTTGGCTACCAGACTCTCCTCTTCGATAATCCGCAGGTAATGTGTCGAACGGACGTAATCAGTGAAATTGCCGCCCCAGGTTGAACTGATGCGGCCAGGTACGCGGAACACGTTGTCCGTGATTTCATCCAGGCGCGGCCCGGCCATGACGCCGCATACCTGCGCCTTTTTGCCAAACACCAACAAATCCGGAAGCACACCCGAATGCAGGCAAGTCCAGTTTTTGCCGGTAATACCCATGCCGCATTGCACTTCATCGAAAATCAACAGCACGTCGTTCTCATCGCACAATCGCCGCAGCAACTGCAAAAACTCGGGCCGGAAATGGTTATCACCGCCTTCGCCCTGGATGGGTTCAATGATGATAGCGGCGATGTCCACGGCCTTTTGCGCCAGCACATCACGAATTTGCTTTTCGGCGAGCTTCTCCTTTTCCACGACATCGGTAAGTCGTTCGGCGTCGGGCAAGGCAAAGTTCAGCATGGGGGTGCTGACGCGGGGCCAGGGGAATTTGGCGAAGTAAGCGGTCTTTTTCGGGTCCGTGTTGGTCAGGCTCATGGTATAGCCGGACCGTCCATGAAACGCGCCCTGGAAATGGATGATCTCCGTGCCGCGTTCGCCCCGTCCGGCGGCCAGATTTTTGCGGACCTTCCAGTCCATCGCCGCCTTGAGAGCGTTTTCAACGGCCAGCGCGCCACCTTCGATAAAGAAATAACGGTCCAGCGGCCGGAGCCCCATCACGCGAGCGAACGTTTCAATGAACGTGGCGTATTGCACCGTATAGACGTCTGCATTGGCCACTTTGATTTTGGCAGCCGCGAGCAGTTCAGCCTCGACTTCCGGCCGGCTGAAATGCGGATGGTTGAAGCCGATGGGTTGCGAGGCGTAAAACCCGTAAAGATCAATGAATTCGCGACCCGTTGCCGCGTCCATGAACCGCGAGCCATGGCTGTTTTGAATATCAAAGACGAGCTTGAACCCATCCACCAGGATGTGATGCTGGAGAGATTCGACGACTGCAGATGGAGGGAGGGATGATACCACACCGCGCGATTTATTCCCCGAAGCGCGGGAGGATTTTTCCAAAGTCAGCATAAGAAAATAATGAACACAAAATATGGAAATCTAATTTCAGCCAGCTATACAATTCCCATTAAGTTTCGGGCGCCAAAGTGGCTCACTGACCCGGGTTTGGATTTATTCCAGAACAATGACTTTGGAACCAATTCCAATCGACGCTTTGAGACCCTGTCTTAACCATATCTCCGATATGCGTTCCCTGTGGCACCACCGGGATCTGTAGCGTGGTGATGGACGACGCGCCCACATTCACGGTACCGGGCGTCATCCACTTGTGCATTTCCACGTGGCCGTCGGCAAACGACATGCCGCAACTCCAATGATGGTTGGACCCGGGAACATCTGGAAAGCTGCCTCCATCCGCGGGATTGTTATCCACTTGCAAATAGCCGTCATAGACGTCACTCGCTGAAGCGTCATTGAGCAGTGAATTGGGGTGCTCTTCCAGAAAAACGATGATGTCAGAAGGGCCAGGAGAGCTTTTGAGTTCAGTGAGTTTTATATAGGCTATGCCGAATTTGTTTTCAGCACGTGTGCCCATGCCTGAAGCCAATGAACCTGCGCAATAGAGATTGCCCACCTGTCCTTGCATTGAATAATCACGGACTCTGGTTCCGTTCTGCGACGGCCAGATGTCCGCGGGGCAACGATAAACACCATACTGCTGGCTCATATATGGCGCCAAAATCGTATTGGCGAAAGCGGCGGGATTCGTGTTGCCAATGTCGGTCAGCCAGTTTTCATCCGCGTGGGCGGTAGTGGCATTAGGACACCATGACTGGTTGGCTGCATATTTATAGGGGGAATTAGGCACCATGTAATCCTGATTGTCGGTGGCATACAATTCCCAGCCGGTTTGCAACTCCTTGCAATTGTTTATGCATTGGGCCTGAAGCGCCTTTGCCTTCGCAGCCGCCAAAACCGGCAACAGTATCGCGGCCAGGATGGCGATGATGGCGATGACGACCAGCAGTTCGATCAGAGTGAAGGCGCCTGCCGGGGAACTGAAAAAGGGCCGGTGGTTCTTTGTGGTCCACTTTTCATTTAAATGAATCTTCAGAAACGTTTTCGCGCTAGTTTTCATACCTATAAATTTGGCTCAATCTTCTCGAAATACCCTGGACCCCAATCTCGGGCGTCGGTAAAACATAGTCTAATCTACATCATTTTTGTTGAACGCGATAGAAGTGAATCGCGGTGCTCGCCGGCACTGTGGCCTGGAATTCCTCAAGCCCCTGTCCAATTAATTGCGTCACCGTGGCGCCGGATACAGCTGAATAGCCGGTTACAACATTCGTTGAGCCCAAGACTGTAAATGACGAGGAAGTGAGGTCGCCGTCAGATGATGTAAAGTCGAACGTAAACTTGCCGGTCGAACTATTGAGTGCCGGCGCACTGATCGCAGGCGGAGCGAGCGCGACAACTCGGAGGTTTGAGTAATAAACCGCCGTATCAGGGCTATCGCCCCCATTAAATGGATCTTCGTAGCCAAGCATAACCAAGCCGTTGGTGAAGGTCGATGCGGCCGGGTTCGTGTAGGCGAATACCCGGTTTTTATCGATCCACATACTGACAACGCTTCCCATCTGTTTAATTTCGACATCCGACCAGGCATTGGGTTTGGAACCGACAAGCGATGCCGGGCCATTGGCGGGCAAACCCGGGCCGCCTTCCGTCCAACCACCCTGGAACGGTGGAACGTTTATACTGGCATAGGAGGTGAATACGTTGGTCTTGAATGCCGTGGCAAAAGTGGACTTGGCACCAATGGCAAGATTTGTCCAGCCATTATTTGGCAGAGCGCCCCCAATGCCGGTGAATTCCAAATACGGCCCAAAGGTGTCGTCATATCTCCCGCCGTTATCAGAAACCCAATACCAAATTCCATCGGCCGCAAAATTTGTCTGACTATCCCCGAGCGCAAATGTATCGCCAGCCCACCAATTCGTCTCCATTCCAGAAGTATCAATGCCGAACAAGGGACCCTCTTCAGCGTCGAAAGAACCGCTTTCCTGGGCGGTCGAATCTCCTTGCAGAACATTCATGTTAAATCGAACGGCATAATTGCCGCTCGCGACAAAATTAGTCAGGTACAGATTGACAGCAGTCATCGGCCCTCCGTTTGGTCCAGGCCCGCCGCCCTTATTGACAGTTACCTTCAGGGCATTAGTAGCGCCGCTAGGCGGAGGCGGCACCGGATAATTGGGCGTATTGTAAAGGTTGCAGCCAAATTCCACGTCCACATCCGCGTCCTGGCTGTCCAAATCGCCGCTGGCAGCGGTGATGCTCCAATTCGTCGCGTCCAACGAGTTCGTAAGCGGATTGGAATATAACACAGTCGCCGGAGGATAGGCGCTATCAACGATCGTCAGCGTCGCCGTGTTTGTTGTAACCGTGTATCCTGCAACAGCGCCAAGAGCGATAATGGCGGTTTTGTTACCGGTGTAAGGCAGATTCGGGTTATGCGTTGGAATTTGCCCGCCTGCCAGCGGATAAACATAAGCGGTTTGCGTGAGATCACCGGGATTAAATGTCACTGTGGTCGGAGTGGTATAATCGGCGCCTTCCACGGCTGTTCCCGACACAGGATACGTGCTAAGCGTCTCGGTCGTGTTGGTGTCGCCCAAGCGGGTAATCACCACGCTGCAGTAATCATTTGAAAAGGCGTTATACATGCTGGACTGGCCCACGACGGCCGATAACTGCGGCGTGACTGTATTTAAGATGCTGATCGTGGCAGAGGGAGAACCGACGATGTAATTCATTGAAGACGAAACGTTCAGCGTGAGGTATGTGGTCAACCGGGGAACGCCACCTGACACCGCAGCGACACTAATATTGGTGACAGTTTGGCCTGGCTGCAGGACCACGCTGCCGGACGAACCGGCGGTGTAACTACCACTGGGAGCGGTTCCGCTGTAGGTAAAGTTCACTGTCATCGTTGCGCCGGAAGGACCCGTTCGGATAATGGTGAAGGTTCCATTCGTCGGATTTCCATAAGAATTAATCTGGGAAATAACCGGCGGATTCGTGGCATAAACACTGATCGTAGGAGTGAGCGACACGCTCGCGAGGCCAGTGGCGCCATTAGCATTGCCGAAAGTCGTCCAAGTGGCGCTCTGGCCGAGTGTCCAGGCGGTCACGCCATAATCGGAAGCGCTCAGCACGTAGAGATTGTCCGCGGCGTCCCACACCACTTCATCAGCGCCGTCGCTGGTTGAACTGCCAAATCTAACCGGTGCGATGGTAGAAATCGTTGCCACATTTGGAACACCGTTGGTTAACAGGCAAATGGTTAAATGATTATCCATGGCAACCGTCGCCAGGTATTTGCCGTCCGGAGATACAGAGACAGAAGTGGGAGAAGACTGGGCGCTGCCGCCAGTAGCTTTGGTGAAGAAATAATCGGAGCTGCCCGAATTATACCTCGAATTCCAAAGCTGGTTCGTAAAAGTGGCATCATAGACTTGCACAAAGGCGTAATCCCCAGAGCCGACACCACTTCGATATTCACCAGAATACAAGTACCCGTTAGTGCCGACGTCCAAACTGGGAAAGAAGTAGTAACCAGGCCCATTCGGGTTTTCAGGCAGGTCAACCGCCACTTGCGGACCGGTCAGGTTCGGCGGCGTTTGCCATCCGGTCCCCGACGATAATGCTGCCAGCGTTATATTGGAATAGACCTCCAGCCGGTTGACATTCAGATCGCCGTCAATCGTTAACAACGTCGCGCCGTTGGTTATATTGCCCAGCAATACCGGCGGCCCCACCTCAGCGCCATGCACCCCGGCGACGATTCCATTAGCGTCTCCGATCGGCCCGAGAAGCAGCTCGTTGGTAACCAGATTTGGATCAACCAGCCAAACGCCCGCATTATTCTGAGAATAATCTCCGACGACCAAATCATCATTTGCCGCCAGTGAAATCTTGTCAGGACTTGAATAGGGAGAGCCGGCAACCCAGGTAGTCACGCCCGCAGTGGAACCCAGCGCGCCAGCAGTGCTCCAGGAACCGTCGGGATTTAAGTCATAAAAAAGCTCCTGACCCGCGCTGGCGCCGCCCCTCGAGATGTAAATCCGCCCGAAGTAGGGCGATAATGGATTTACGTTTACGGCCAACCCGCGAGGATCGCCAAAGCCTTGAAGAACGTTGTTCCCAGAAAACACGCTGGTGTTCGTGGCCTGGATGACATTAGACATCAAACCGGGAGAGCCGCTCCCGAATTTAGTCACCGCAACAGAATAAGTAGTATGCGACCCCAGGCTGAAGCTGTACTGACCTGAGGGCAGGTTCAGGCCAGTTGTCTGGCCATCGAAATTGACGTTGGTCGAGCCATCCTCATAGGTTACGACGGCTGTGCCGCCGTTTTCGTTGAGATAAAACTGGATGGTTCCGTTATTGTTTGTGATGCCCGATGCATAGGGCGCCGCTTTAACCATCGGAACGGTTACGGCGGATAATACAACGGCTGCACATGACAATAGCCAACGATAGTGAGACTTCATCTGGATAATCCTTCCTCTGACTGTTGAGTTGTCGTAAGAACTGGCATTTCCACAGTATAGAACCGCGGAAAAAAACATAGTTAGCAGAAAAAGTATTCAATTGGCAACTAAAAAATAAAAGCCGGCCAAATTTAAAGAAATACTTATTTTCAAATCATCCTCAATTATCTTATCCCTAATCGGCCATTTTCAGCAGCACGGGCCGGGACGGCGGCTCGCCATGGGCGAAGCACGCCGTCCCCACCTGTTTTACAATACTTGCTGAATCCGATAGAAGTGGACCGCGCCACTGGTGGGCACGGTCGCCTGATAGGCGCCGCTGCCCAACTGAGTGATGGCCGCACCCGTTACAAGGGTGTAAGGACCGTTAAGCGAAGTGGCGCCCACCACCTGGAAGGTAGAGGCAGACGCATCGCCGTCCGTGCTGGTGAAGTCGAAGATGTACGTGCTTCCGTTGAGCCCTTTTTCGGTAATCAACGGCGGGGTCAACTGCACAGCGCGAAGATTTGAATAATAAACCGCCGCATCACCGCCGCCCACTGAATCGTACGGGTCTTCATAACCCAACATCACATAGCCATTGGTAAAGCTCGTCGTATTCGTGAAAACGCCGATAGTGGTCTTATCAATGGAGATGGTCACGACATTGTTGAATTGCTTCAACTCGACATCAGACCACGCGCTGTCATCCTGAAGAGAATTCGCAGCATCATCCGGCGATTCGTTGGATACCAATCCCGGGCCTTGCGGGCTGGTAAACACCGAGGATTTGAAGTTGTTTGCGACAGTAGCTTTGCCGACCGCCGCCAGAGGCGGAAGCGCAAATCCGGAATTGGGCAGCGTGCCGCCGTTTCCGGTGAGGACGACATAGTCGCCCGGTCCATTGTCAAACGCGCCCACGCCGTCATCCGTGCTGACCCAGCACCAAATACCATCGCTGGCCCACGCCTGGTTGTTGTCGGGGCCCCAACCGCTCCGGATGGCGCTGCCGGACCACCAGTTGGTCGAATGACCGGAATGGTTAAACCCGAAGAGAGCGCCTTCGGTGGTGTAGAGTGAATCATAGCCCTCAAACAGATTCATATTAAAGCGGATGGCAAAGTTGCCGCTAAAGATCGCGTTGGTCAGGAAGAGATTGACAGCTCCTGCAGCGCCCGTGCCATCTCCAACCGGGTCGCCACCGCCGGAGTTATATGCGCTATACTGCTTATTGACCGACAGGCGCAGGGCATTAGTCGCGCCGTTGGGCGGGAATGGCAACGGAGTGGAGCCTAAACCTTCCAACAAAACAGGATCCAACGGGTCATCGTAGAGGTCATAGGCGAAGACTATGCTGTCATCGATGGCGTTGGTCTCCATGTTGTCGTTTGCAGAGGTTACCTCCCAATTATTCGAGTCTGCCACGCTGTTCAGCGGATCGATATAGAGATACGTCGCGGGGGGATTTCCGTTGTCGATGATCGTAAGGGTTGTTTTGTTGGTCGTACCCGTGTAACTCACAACGATGGTCTTGTTCCCGGTGTAGGTTACGATATTGGTGTCGACGGGAGGCTGGCCATTAACGAGTGGATACACCTGGACGGTATCGGTCACGTCGCCTGGATTAATCGTCACAGAAGGAGCGGCTCCGTTTATGCCGGTGAAATCAGTTCCCTCGATAGCGGTGCCACTAAAGGTGAAACTACTGGCCGAGTATGCCGCCACATTTGTATTGCCCCAGCGGGTAACCGTGAAGCTGGCGTAATCGTTTGAAAATGCCTTATACATCGAAGGTGCGCCGACACCGCTGACGAATATAAGTTGCGGTCCG
>DASXFM010000111.1:0-6374 GCA_036489615.1 Verrucomicrobiia bacterium
CCCAAGGGTCTTTTGAAGTTCAGCCGCTTTAGCTGGATTAAAAACGGAGACGGCTGAAGGCTTATGTCTCCGCGTCTGTTCGAGCAGCAGGTCCGCATTATTACCCGCGCCCAACGCGATGAGGCGGATGCGTTCCGGCAAATCATCGGCAACTTTAACCGTGCTGGTGCCGATGGAACCGGTGGAACCTAGTAATACGACTTTCTTCATTTTATTGAGCCACAGATAAACACAGATAAAACACAGATTTTCTCAAAAAACCATTCGTTTGTATTCTACTTTCTCGCGTCCAAAATTAATAAGATAGCCAAGCTTAATGCCAGTGCCTCGAAGCTCATTTAGCAACTGCACTTCATGAACGGCCTGATAGGCAGCATCTGTTTTCAGCTCTACGATTATTTTATCAGCAACAAACAAATCAGCTGCATAGTCACCGACAATAACACCTTTGAATTGAACTTTTATCAACGGCTCCAGTTCAGCTTTTATACCACGTGTCTGAAGCTCCACTTGCATGGCCCGTTGATAAACCCGTTCAAGAAATCCGTATCCGAGCACATTATGTACTTCAAATGCCGCACCAATAAGTTGCTCGGTAATTGGTTGAAGTGAGTAATCTTTTGCCGCTTTTATCTGTGTTTCATTTGTGCCCATCTGTGGCTAAATCTATGTCTGTCATTGCCAGGGATGCGTCAAAATATGCCGCAAATAGACATACATGATGGGGGCATTGAACAATAAACTGTCCAGCAAGTCGAGAATCCCCCCGATGCCGGGAAAGAATTTGCCGGAATCTTTCACGCCGGCCTCGCGCTTGAATAACGATTCTATCAGATCGCCGATGACCGCCGTGACGCTCAAGACCACGCCCAGGACGACCGCGTGGAGCGCATTCATCCCGTACATATGCGCTCCCAGAAAATGCACGTATACCAGGCTGGCCAGGGTGGAGAACAGGATCGCGCCGCCAAAGCCTTCCCACGTTTTGCCCGGGCTGATGCGCGGGATCATTTTGTGTTTGCCGATCAGCGAGCCGATCGCATACGCGCCGGTATCGCTGAACTTCGTCACCAGCACAAAATAGATCAGGAAAAATTTCCCTTCGACGTGCGGAAAATAATTTATCTTTTGGATGAAATTCAACAGCCACGGCACATACATCAAACCAAACAATGTCGTGGCGATGGCCGTGATGCCCGCCGGATTTTTCTTCGAGAAAAGCTGGCGAACGCACAGGCCCAGCACGAACAGGATCAGGAAGCTTGTTTCAAAATCGTTGACCCGCGCGGGCGAACCGGACGTGCCCAGGTGTCCCGTCAGGTTGAAAAAGGTTCCCGCCGTCAACAGGATGCCGCCGGCCAGGCCGCACCATTTGAAACACGCCAATCCACGTTTTTCCGCCAGTCCGTAAAACTCCATCAGCCCGGTCACGGAAAGCAAAACGATGATGAGGACGAAGACAGTGTCAGAAACCAAGGCGCTGCCACGGAATAAAATAACGATGATGACCGTCCAGAGAATCACCGTAGTGATCAACCGGCGGAGAAAGATCTTTGCCTTGGAAGGCGTTGGCGCTGTGGCAGCGTCGGACATCCTCGGAAAAATAACAGAGGCAGTGAGCGGTGGGCAATGGAATACCATGTTCCCCCGGCAAATTTCAGGCCATCTCCCCCGTCATCAATACTTCAGAAAAGGAGCAGTTAAAAATTCACCCCATATAAACATCCGGTTGTAGCGATGTTATTTTCTGCTAAGGTGCCCGTTAAAGCCCTTATGAAAAAAATCCAAACAAAAATCACCCTCATTCTTGCATTTTTACTCATCTCTTCCCTGGCCTCCTTCAAAGCCTTGGGAGTTACCGGCAACCAACTGGAAGCCAATGTCCGCGCGGCGACGCCCGGATGCCCGGACTTTACCATCGCCGCCCCGTCATCGGGCGGACCGGTCGTGGATGGTTCCTCTTATGTCTCGCCCAGCAATACCGGCGCCCAGAATTACACCGGTTTCGCCAACGCCATCTCTTATTGCAAAAGCGTCGGCGCCAGCAAACTAACGATCCCCACTGGGACATATTACATCGGCAACTATACTTCCGGGCCTTATGGCAACGGCAATATCTATTTCAATGACCTGACCAATTTTATTTTCGATGGCCAGGGCTCCACTTTCCTCATCGAGAATAAATCCACTTTTATTGCCGTGCACAATGTTTCGCATTTCGTGCTGCAAAACTTCACCATGGGCTGGAACTGGAGCCTGACGAATGTCCAAAGCTTGACCCAAATCCAGGACATCGGCACCAACGCCACTGGCACTTACATCGACTTGTACTATCCTTATGAGACTAATCCCGCTGTAAATTCCCAAATTCCCTCGGACTTTGTCGAAGTGGACGGGGTTAATTTTAATTTTGCCCACCAGGGCATGGGAGTCGTCGGCGTGGCCAATATCAATCTCAACAACCGGACCCTCATCAGCCCCGGCGTCATCCGCTATTACTCCAACAGCTCCAATTACTGGGTGAAACACGGCGCGGCAGTCGGACAGTATTATCTCATTCGCCATTTCGAATACGATGATGCCAACGGCAGCGACTCCCCCGGCTTTGAGACGGAAGATTCCGATAACCTGGTCTATAGCAATCTGACCGTGTACTCAACCCTGGGCATGGGCTTCCTGTTCCAGGACAATCAATATTACGAAGTCATCAATTCCAGCCTCATTCGCGAACCGGGAACGCTCTACCACCTTTCGGGTTCGTCCGACGGCATTCACGTGGATAATTCCTATGGTTATTTCAAAATCATCGGGGTCGAGATTGGAAATACGGGAGACGATTCCATCAATATCCATGACACCATCTCACAGGGAGTGAGGGTTACCGGCGCCAATACGCTCGTCGCCAGTAACGCCATTAGCTGGCGCAACCCATACCATGTGAACGATCCCATCGAGTTGCGCAAAGGGGATTTAAGCCCCTGGAATTGGACGGGGACCGTCACTTCAAGCACGTTCAACTCGGATGACACCTGTTCGCTCGCCTTCTCTTCCAATCTGCCGGCGGGGCTGACCAGCGACAGCGTCCTGTTCGATCACGCGTACAATTCCGCAAATTACATCATCGCCAATTGCTATATCCATGACAACAAAGTCCGGGGAATGATCGTGCATAACGGCAACGGGACGATCGAAAACAACCAGGTCATTGATAATTATTGTCCCGGCCTGTTTCTCGTTTGCTTGGCCACGACTTATCAGGAAGGGTTCAACCCCACCAACGTCCTGATCCAAAACAATGTCTTCGACGGAAATGATATTTTACGGGACTCCTTCTCCAGCATGCCCGAAAACGTGGTCATCGCCGGACAAACGACCTCCGACGGGATTGTGGACTATCCCATCTGCCAGAACATCGTTTTCGAATACAACCTGGTGGCCAATTGCCCCTATGCCGGCCTGGAAATCGCTTCGGCGACCAATGTCGTCGTGGACAACAATACCTTTACCAGTCCCAATCAATTCAACGACCTCTCCAGCGTGTTGGGTTCCATCATGATGCTGGATTGCGGCGGCGTGGTTTTCAGCAACAACGATTTGATCCTCGAATCCGGCGTGACGAGCTATAAGACCAATATCTCTGTGAATTCGTCCACAGCCACCCAGAATATGTTCGTCGGGCCATTTGTTCCGAACACCCTGCCCTCGCCCTGGGTCAGCTATGATATCGGCAACGTCGGCCTCGGCGGCTACGCCTCCTATACCAATGGAATCTATACCGTGGCCGGTTCCGGCGTGGACATCTGGGGCACCAGCGACAGTTACCAGATGGTTTACCAGCCCTGGGTTGGCGATGGCCAGATTGTGGCCCGTGTCACCGGCATCACCAATACAGCTTCAGCAGCCAAAGCCGGCCTGATGTTCCGCGAAACGCTTGACCCAGCTTCGGCTCAAGGCGACCTGTCTGTCACGCCCACCAGCGGCGTTTCCATGCAAGGACGGACCGCCGCCGGCCTCTTGACCAGCAATGTGCTAACGCTCCCAGGTATCACCGTACCCTGCTGGCTCGCTTTGGTTCGACAGGGCAACACCCTGTACGGTTATGAATCGCCCGACGGCGTGAACTGGACGCCGGCCGGCACCAATTACTATTCCATGACCAATACCATTTATGTCGGGTTGTGCGTCACCTCTAAATCGAACTCGGTTTATAATGTCTCCACCTTTGACCATGTTTCTGTCGGCGGTTTCTGGCAGAATCTGAACCTCGGCAACTCAGCCGGCACTTCGCTCATCAATTATTCCAACGGGGTTTATTCCGTCGGCGGTTCCGGTTCGGACATCTGGGGTAGCAGTGACGATTGCCAGTACCTTTACCAGGGTGCCGTGGGCGACGAGCAGATCGTGGCGCGCGTCACCGGCGTACAAGCGACCAACGCGTGGGCGAAAGCCGCGGTGATGATCCGGGAAACCCTCGCGACCAATGCGCGCAACACCACCTTGTTCTTCACCCCGAGCAACTGGGTTTCCTTGCAAGGCCGGACCAACACGGCGGGACCGTCCTACACTGTGAATACAGTCCCCAACCTGGTTTCTCCCCAGTGGATCAAGCTGGTGCGCAGTAGCGAAAACATGAACGGCTATTATTCGGCGGACGGCATCAATTGGAAATGGATCGGCACGCAAACCAACCTTATGTCCACGACTTACGATATTGGGCTGGCCGTAACTTCCAAGACCACTTTGCAAACCAATAATTCCACCTTTGATAACGTCAGCGTATCCAGCGCCTGGGACGCGGGTGACATTGGAAATGTCGGCACTCCGGGCAGCTCGGCGGTCAATGATACCACCGGGACTTTTGTGATTAGCGGTTCGGGAGCCGATATCTGGGGAACGTCCGATGCCTTCCAGTATTCTTATCAGCCGCTTTATGGCGACGGCCAAATCGTGGTGCGTGTTGACAGTGTCTCCCCCAACCTCCCCGGCTATAACAAGGCCGGCGTGATGATTCGCAACACGCTCGATCCGGCGGCCGTAAACGCGCTGTTGTATATCAGCGCCACCAATGGCGTCGCGTTCCAGGTCCGGACCAACGCCACGCAACTCACGGGCAATATCCAATCGGCCAGTGGCAGCGTTCCTTATTGGCTGATGCTTTCCCGCAGCGGCAGCACCTTCACCGCCAGCGAATCAAGCGACGGCCATACCTGGGCTTCGGTGGGTTCGACGACGCTTACCATGGGCACGAATGTCTGGATTGGCTTGGCCGTCAGTTCCAAGGATAATCAGGTCTTGAACACGGCTACGTTTGACAGTGTCACCATCACGCCGTTGCCTTAGGTATCGATCAAGCATCGGATAAACTGATAACACGAGCGCGGCTCTATTCCGGCGGGAAGCACTCCCCGCGGATAGAGCCGCGAATTTTTTCCACCTTCAGGATAACTGTATCTTAACCCGGCGCCCGTTTTAGGCGATTGGGTTACAGTACCGTTACAGGAGCTTGCGCAAAATATCCGCGCATTGCGCAAAATGTCTATTGGGACGCAAAAAAAGCCGTTGTAGATTTTCTCCAGTTAGCCCGTGTAAATTTAAGTGAGGTAATGGCTTAATCGTCTTATTGGTGTGAAAACCAATTGCATGGCTCAACCGCAAAAATGGCAACAGGGATTTTGCCTTGACGGTTTCATGCGCCCGGCAGGCCCGTTCGGCGGGACACCGTTTCCACTTACGGTCACGAATTTCCCGCCAGCCAACGGCGAACGCTTTCCCGATGCTTCCGAAATCAACTTAACTGCGCCGATGAATGCCCCGGCCTCAAGGCGTTCGCGGCGCCGGTCATCCAATAATAATTACACCAATGAAGAATGATTATGCGTGCCCAACCACCCAAAAGTACCGGCGATTTTTTACTAACCCGGGTCAATTTTTCCCCCATGGGACCCGGCTCGGCTTCAGATCTAAAAAAGCTGACGCCGCGCGAGAAGGATGTCCTGAACCAACTGGCCCGCGGATTTCGTTACAAGGAGATCATGGACAACCTCGGCATCAGCAACGGAACGCTCAACAGCTACATCTGCAATGTGTACGAGAAGCTGAAAGTTCATTCCCGTACGGAAGCAGTCGTGAAATACCTGACGTGTCAGCCATGATTTAAGACCGGTTACGACGTTTAAAGCTGTTAGAAAAAAAGGCACTCAGAACTCAAGAGTGCCTTTATCTTTAGATTAAACTGGCGGAGAGAGGGGGATTCGAACCCCCGATACGGCTTTTGACCGTATAACGGTTTAGCAAACCATCGCCTTCAGCCACTCGGCCATCTCTCCGCAACTATCCAGTTAGAACAGTTTTCGCAAAAAATCGTTGGCTGGCAA